>DATLGZ010000410.1:0-1929 GCA_035540235.1 Acidimicrobiales bacterium
GGGCCCGAGGAGCGGATGGCCAGTTGGCGAAGGGCGTCGGCGCCCGCGCCCCGCACCCGGCCGCTGGCCCGGGCCAGCAGGAAGCGCAGCACCGCCCCCAGACCGGCGACGTCGGCCGACGGGTCGAGCACACCCGCGCCGGCGCCGCCCTGCTCGCCGGCCAGCCCGCCCGACCCGAGCCCGCACAGCACGGGCCGCCCATCTTCGTCGAGCACCACGTGCGACGGCTCGACCGCGCCGTGCACGAGGCCCACGGCGTGCAGGTCGGCCAGGGTGGAGGCGGTGGCCGCCACCACGCCCGCCACCTCCTCCACGTCGAGCGGGTCGGCGGCGGCCAGGGAGGGGCCACCGACCCACACCGTGCGCAGCTCGACCTCGGCCCCGTCGCCCAACCCGACCAGCTCGACGAGCCCCGGATGGGCGGCCACCTCCAACAGGTCGGCCTCACGCCGGAGGCGGGCCGCCTCGTCGGGGCCGTCCGCCCGCTTGGTCGCTACCCGCCGCCCCCGCTCGTCGGTGATCTCCCGCACTTCCACGATTCCTACCATACCGTGTATTTATAGATCATTTCAAGTCACTGAGCGCCTCTCCGTGCTCGGCCCGCCGGTGAGGCGGAGGTCAGCACGCGCTGGCGTCGGACTGCGGGGTGGACGTCGCCCCCGCCGCCACCTCCACGTCCCTCGCCGCGCCCGGGACCACCCCAGCGAACACGTAGTCGACCCGAGCCGAGGCTTCGACCCGTAGCGACCACTCGCACCCTCCGCTGGGGCGGACCACCCAGGCCCGCACGGCCAGGCCCCGGTGGCGGGCGGGATCGAGGCTGGTCCGCACCCGGGCCTCGGCCACCCGGGCCACCTCCCCCTCGTCGAGCTCCACCGTGCCCCGGGCGTAGAAGGCGTCCTCGCTCATCGCTTCGGTGGCAGAGTCGTTGGCGGCGGCGGCGACGGCGGCCGCCACCTCCCGCTGGCCGAGGAAGGCCACCGCCGAGTCGACGGCGACGGCGGCCAGGACGAGGACGGCCAGGACCGCCACCGGGAACAGCAGCAGCACGCTGCCCCGCTGGCCGGCGCCCCTCAGCATGTGGCGGCCCCCCGGGGCACACCGCTGCGGTACGGGTCGACGATCTCGGCGTGGCGGGCCACGGCGGTGAAGCCCCGGCCGAATCCCCCCATGAACGGGACGGTGAGGAAGGGGACCGGGTAGCTGGCCTCGAACCGCACCTCGGCGCAGCGGGTGAAGTCCGCCTCCAGGGCGGTGAGCCCCAGCCGCCCCGGGTCACGGCCCATGCCGGCGATGGCGGCCCGCCCGGCGGCGTCGGCCCGGGCCGCCGGGTCCTCGTCGACCGGGGACTCGACGTAGGCCCGCACCGCCTCCCTGGCCGCCGACGACACCGCCATCTTGGCGTCGACCACGGCCCAGGCGTTGGCTACCAGCAGCACGCCCACCACGAACACGAGCACGCCGAAGGGCAGGGCCTCGGCGCCGGCCAGCTGGCCCCGCTCGTCCCGCCGCAGCCGGCCCCGGCCGCTCACCGGAACCGCTCCACCCGCAGCCGCACGGTGCGGTCGATCTCCCCGAAGGCCAGCACCCGGCCCGGCGACATGAGCACGCTGGGCACCCGGCCCTGCACCCGCAGCACCACGTCGTCGCCGGTGGTGGCCCCCCAGTCGAAGCTCACCCGGTCGCCCATACGGCCCAGGAGGCGGCGAGCGTGACCTTCGGCGGCGGCCACCGCCCCCGGCCCGCCGTCCGACCCCGCCACCTGGCGGGCCGCGTCATAGGCCACCGACGTGACCACCGACGTGGCGTAGAGGTTGAGCAGGGCCTGCACGGTGAACAGCAGCATCCCGAGGAAGACGACGAAGCCGATCCATGTCGAGATGGGGCCGCTGCCCCGCTCGGAACGGCGGTGGCCCGCCGCCCCACCCC
>DATLGZ010000411.1:0-2651 GCA_035540235.1 Acidimicrobiales bacterium
GCCTCGACCACCTCGCGAGCCTGGGCGAGGAACTCGGGCGAGCCGACTACGGGGGGCGGGCCCGGGCGGAACTGGTCCCCCGACGTCAGCACCCACGTCTTCCATGTGCCCGCACAGGGCTGGACGGGGTTGGCGACCGAGCCGGGCGGCGGCGCCCAGTAGCGGGGCGGATCGCCGGGGCGGCGGGCGTTGCAGGCCGCCTCCGCCCCGTCGCCCTTTGCGTACTCGATGACCCTGTCGGCCACCGCCCGGCCCAGGTCCAGGCCGGCGGTGACGTCGCTGCGCCAGTTCGCGCCGGCGAAGACCCGTGACTCGGCCGCCTGATCGGCCGCCTCCTCCAGGCGCAGGGCCGGCCGCTCGGGGAACAGGTAGGCGAGCACCTTGGAGGCGGCCCCGGCGATGGCGGCGTGCTCGGAGGGGTAGGACGGGTCGGGGCCGGGCGCGGAGAGGTAGTCCACGACGTCGGGCGCCTGGCGGCCGTAGCGGTACTTGTAGTGCCAGGCGGTGACCATGGCGTCGTAGGCCGCGATCGACACGAGGGCGTAGGCGCGCGACGAGATGGGCGGGTCCTTGGCCCGGGCCGAGACGAACTCCAGCGCCATCTCCATCCACGGCGTGCTCACCGGCTCCCCGACGCCCTCCCACTTGCCGACGATGTCGGCGATCTCGGGCGTGCGGCGCTCGGCCAGGCTCTCGAGCTCCTGCTCCTCGGCCCTGGCCTGGGCCGAGCCCTCGGCCGGGGGCGGGGGGACGTCGATGTCGGTCGGCGAAGCGAGCACCCACGTCTTCCACTGCCCGGCCGTCGGCTCGGCAGGCTGCACCTCTTGGGCTCCGTCGCCTCCACCCCCGCAGGAAGAGGCGACGAGGGCCAGGGCCAGGAGGGACGCGAGGGTTGCGCGCCGGCGAAGGGTCATGGACGGAGCCTAAGGAGGGAGGTGTTATCGCCGCGCAATCATTGCGTTATCGAAGGGTCGCCGGGCTGGACCCGAGGGTCCCGTTGCTCGGGCACACTGAACCGGTGGCGACCTCGGACCGGTGGTCCGTCGAGCAGGTGCTGAAGCTGGCGCCCGACGCCGCCTCGGTGCGGGCGGCCCGGGCCCTGGCCGTCCCCCGCCGGTGGTCCGACCTCGGGAGCAACGAGTCGCTGGTTTGGGGGCGTTGCCAGGGCAGCGCCCGCGAGCCCTACCAGGTCACCGTGGACCTCACCGAGCCCGCCTTCCGCTGCACCTGCCCGAGCCGGAAGTTCCCCTGCAAGCACGGGCTGGCCCTGCTGCTGCTGTGGGCGGGTGGCGACGGGCCCAGGGCGAATGGGGCGGTGGCCCACGCCGCCGTGTCCGACTTCGCCGCCGCCTGGTCGTCGGAGCGGTCCGAGCGAGCGGCTCGGACCGAGGCTCGCCGCCAGGTCCGGGCCGAGTCGCCTCCCGATCCCGAAGCCCAAGCCCGCCGCCTGGCCCAGCGCCGGTCGCTGATGACGGCCGGCCTGGACGACTTCGAGCTCTGGCTCTTCGACATGGTGCGACAGGGGCTGGCCGCCGCCCGCCGCCAGCCCTTCGCCTACTGGGACACCGCCGCCGCCCGCCTCGTCGACGCCCAGGTGCCGGGGCTGGCCGAGCGGGTGCGAGCCATGGCCAGCGAGGTACACCGCCGGCCCGACTGGGCCGACCACCTGCTGGCCGAGGCGGGACGGTGGTGGCTCGCGGTGCGAGCGTGGCGGCGGTGGGACGAGCTGCCTGGTGAAGTGGCCGGCGACCTGCGCACCGTCCTCGGGTGGTCCAGGCGGGGGGACGACGTGCTGGCCGGCGAGCGGGTGCACGACCGCTGGCACGTGGTCGGGCTCCGCCAGGACGAGGACGAGCGGCTCCTCTCCCAGCGCACCTGGCTCTGGGGGGAGGGCACCGGCCGCACCGCCCTCGTGCTCGACTTCGCCGCCGCCGGCGGGACGCTGGCGGTGGCGCAGGTCCTCGGGTCGGTGGTGGAGGGGGAGCTGGCCCTGTACCCCGGGTCGCCGCCGCCCCGGGCAAGGTTCACCGGCGACGAGCGGGTGGTGGGCACACCCGCCCTGCGGGGCCAGGACGCCCTTACCACCCTGGCCGGGGCCACGACGATCGAGGCCGCCCTCGACGCCGCCGCCGGCTACCTGGCCGCCAACCCGTGGCACTACCGGTCCCCCATGCTGCTCGCCCGGGTGGCGGCCACCGCTCACCCGTCGCCGGCGGTGGTGGACGAGGCCGGCGACAGCCTCCCCCTCGCCCCCGACGCGGCGCTGTGGTCGCTGCTGGCCCTGTCGGGCGGCGCCCCCGTCGACCTGTTCGGCGAGTGGTACGACGACCGCCTGCACGCCGCCTCGGCCGTCGTCGACGGTGAGCTGGTGGGCCTGTGACTCTCTGGGACGACCTGGTGGCGGCGGCCGGCCCGGCGGTAGTTGTCGACGATGGCGGCGGCGGCCAGCACCTGGCCCTCGGCCCCCGCCACCGCGGGAAGCTCCTCGCCGGCCAGGGGCCGCAGCCGGTCGTAGTCGAACGACCGCCGCTCGGTGCCGACGGTGGCCGCCGCCACCAGGTCGTCCCAGAGAGTCACAGGCCCACCAGCTCACCGTCGACGACGGCCGAGGCGGCGTGCAGGCGGTCGTCGTACCACTCGCCGAACAGGTC
>DATLGZ010000412.1:0-2352 GCA_035540235.1 Acidimicrobiales bacterium
CCTACAAGACCCACATCGGGGCCACCCTGGCCGGCGGGGGGTACGTGCAGCTGTCGGCCGACGGCCTGGGGGTCGGCGCCGGCATGTACCACCTGGCCGCCGACCAGCTCGACCGCTACCGGCGGGCGGTGGCCGACGACGCCACCGGCGCCGATCTCGCCGTCGTGGTGGACGGCCTGCGGGCCGGCGGCCACGAGATCGGCGCCCACGAGAGGCTCAAGACGGCGCCGCGCGGCTACCCCAGGGACCACCCCAGGGTCGACCTGCTGCGCCACAAGGGCCTCATCGTGTGGAGGGCGTGGGAGCCGGCGGCGTGGCTGGGGACCCGCCGGGCCAAGGACCGGGTGGTGGGCGTGCTGCGGGCGGCCCGGCCCCTGCAGTCGTGGTTGGAGGCGAACGTGGGGCCTTCGGTCCTTCCCGGGCCTTGACGGCCGGTCTATGCTTCGCCCGGCGCGGTAGGTGTACCGTACATCTACCATGCGGCGTGGCACCTGTAGCTGGCACCTCTAGAGGGGACTGAATGGCGGGACCAGATGCCCTGATCAGCTCCGGACCGATCCCCGAGAGCCTGTTGCACGAGTTCGAGCAGCTCGACCTGAGCCCGTATGAGGCTCGGGTGCTGCTCGCCCTGCTGCGGCTCGGGTCGGCCAACACCGCCCACCTGGCCCGCCACTCGGGCGTCCCCCGCACGAGCACCTACCAGGTGCTGGAGGAGCTCAACCGCAAGGGCTTGGCCCAGCGCATGTCGGTGGAGGGGCCGGCGGTGTGGGCGTCGCCCGGTCGCGACGAGGTGTTCGACCGCCTCGACGCGGCCCAGGAGGAGCGGCTCCGCCAGCACCGGGCCCGCACCGCCAACCTGCGGGACGTGCTGGCCCGCACCTTCCCCGAGGCGCCCGAGGCGGCCGGGCCCTACGTGCACGTGATCCAGGGGGCCTCGCAGGTCAGCACGATCTACGAACGGCTGCTGGCGGAGGCGCAGGAGGAGCTGTTGGTCTTCAACCGGCCTCCGTACTCGTTTCCGCGTGACGAGGTCAACGACGCCGTGCTCGACGCCCTGCGCCGCGGTGTGAAGGCCCGGGCGCTCTACCAGGACCCCCAGTGGAACGACCCCGAGGCCGAGCCGTTCCGGCGGGCCATGGCCCGCTACCACGCCGCCGGCGTGGAGGGGCGGCTGGTCGACGACCTGCCCATCAAGCTGGCCCTGGCCGACCGCAAGCTGGCCCTTCTGGCCATGACCGACCCGGTGCTGCCCGAGGTCGGCTTCCCCACCACCCTCCTGGTCGAGCACCCCGGCTTCGCCGCCCTCCAGGCCGAGGCCTTCGAGCGGCTGTGGGCGACGGCCACGCCGGTGCAGGACCAGTACCGCACCGCTCCCCGGGCGCCGGGGGCGGGGGCCGCGCCGGTGCGGCTCGCCTCCAGCCGCGCCGACTGACACCTCCGCCCGGCCAACCGGCGACGGGCCGCCTTGACGGGGCAGGCCCGTGACGGGGCAAACCATTGACGGCGCAAGCATTTACGGCGCAAGCATTTACGGCGCAAGCATTGACGAGGCCGGGCGCGCCCCGTACCCTGATGGGGTTCGTAGGCAGGTGCTACGAACCTGACGCGTAGGTGGTGTGCGGTGCCGGTACCCTTCAGCCCATCGGACTACGGCGACCGGCTGGGGTCGGCGCGGGCCTGGGCAGCGACGGGTGTCGAGGCCCACGCCGTACACCACCCCGCGTGAGGCGAGCGGCCCGGGCCGCCCTCGCCGCCGGCCTGGCCCTGGCCGCGCCGTCCTGCGTGGCCGGTGACCGGTCGGCGGCCCAGCCGCTGCCGCCGCCCGCCGCCACGGTGGCCGTCACGCTGCACGACTACCGCTTCGAGCTGTCGGGCGAGCTGCCGATGGGGCGGGTGATCGTGGAGGTGGCCAACCGGGGCACCATGAACCACGCCCTCACCCTGATCGAGGTGCCCGACGACGTGGCTTCGCTCGACGAGCAGCTCCGGGGAGGCGAGCGCCGGGGCGTGGGCACCATCGCCCGGGTGCCGGCCCGCCCCCCGGGCGACGGCACCCGCTTCGCCGTCGACCTGCGGCCCGGGCGCTACGGGCTCATCTGCCTGGTGGCCGACGCCGACGGCCTCACCCACGGCCAGAAGGGCATGAACCTCGAGTTCCGGGTGGGATGAAACGAGATGTGGTGCTGGCACCCTTGACAACCGTCTGCCCATAGGTGCATTCTGTCCAGTGTTGCAGCGGATCGCTACAACACAACTGCTGCAAGAGCATCGGAACGGCGGGAACGGCCGCCGTAGGCCGTCGTGGAAGGAGCACCGGTGGACAAGCACCCCAAGGTCGCACGGGGCAGGGGG
>DATLGZ010000413.1:0-27305 GCA_035540235.1 Acidimicrobiales bacterium
CAGGAGCGGCGGTGGTGTGAGACGCTGACATGTTGGTGGTCCTCCTTCTCTCGGGTTGGTTGAGATCTCCCGAAGCCTGCCTCACGGCAGGTTCGAGAGGGAGGACCGCCACTCAAGTTCTACGACGCCCGGGACAACCTCTCCTCCTTAGGGTCACCGACCTAGGACTCGCGGACTCGGCAGTATCCCGTCCGCAGGCGAGCTTCGCCGGTAAGGAGTTCTACGAAACGATCGAGGCGAAGGCAGCGACCCTGCTCTTCGGAGTTGCTCGGAACCATCCATTCATTGACGGCAACAAACGGGTGGCAGTGCTCGCCGCCCTCCAGTTCCTGAACGTGAACGGTCTCGACTTGAACCTGTCCCCGCCGGAGGAGGCCTACAAGATGATCGCTGGAGTCACGGCTGGCGCTGTCACGCTAGACGTGCTCACCGCCTGGATCTCCGCTCGCGTAGAGCCGATGCCCGATGAGTAAGCCGCAGCAACTCGTATTTGAGGCACCGACAGACGACCCCGTCAGCGCCTATCTCGCGAGTGGGCTGACCTGCCTGAACGAGGATCAGATCACGATCGTCGAACTCGTGAGCGGCATGATCGCGGGGTTTTGCAGCGAGGCGGGAGTGATGGTCCATGCCCCAGCCGTATGCACGAGATCCTCAGCGCTCCCGGCGCGCTCGCCGAGTCCAGTGTCGACGAGTTGAACGCGCTGGCGAACGCAATGTCGCTCCCGTCGATGGCGATCGCGCCGGGAGGCGACATGCCAGCGTTTACGCCCCGAGGGCTGTCCGCCCTGGCTACAGCATCAGAGCTCGAGGGTTGGGACGGCCGGCGGACGGTGGAGTTGCTGCAGCGAGCGACAGCCGAGCTCGCGAAGGGCGGCACCCGGCGCCTGTCCTTCAACGAGCCCGCCGACTGGATCGACTTGGCCCGTGGTTGATCGATCCATCGAGCGTGGTCTTGCCGATCGGCTCGCAAGTGCGGTCGGACGATTGAGCGGAGGCGTCCCGGCTGACCTCGAACAACTCGCTCGCGCTCTAGGTGTGACGGAAATCGTCCGAACCTCGATGGTCGAAGACGGACGGACGACCTGGAACAACGGCCGGCCGAGGATCGAGCTGCGCGCCGATCGGTTACCACAACGCACTCGATTCACTCTGGCGCACGAGATCGGCCACATTTTGATCGCGCAGGACGAGACAGTTGCGCGACGGACCCACCAGCTCAAGGGCGACGCCATCGAGAAACTCTGTGACTGGATTGCTACTTCGATACTGATGCCGCGCGTGTGGATCGCCGACTATGGACGTCGCGACCGCTACAACCTCAGCCTGCTCCGGCTGATCGCGCACAAGGCTGACGTTTCTTTGTCTGCTGCCGCTGTCCGACTTGCGGAGGTCAGCGATAGGACCTGCGTTCTTCTGCGATGGCAGCGGGGTCCGAACCGCTGGCTTGTGATCGGTCAAGCGGCGGTGCCACGCCAGTATTCAGGCGGGATCCAGGCGCCGCCGGAGACGAGCGCCGCGTTCGAGGAGCTGCCAAACCGTCGTGACACGTGGCGGGAAATCACGTTGCAGGCTGGCGAAACGAGCCTTGTCGCAGCCGCTCATCTCGACCGGTGCGGCGGGACTTGCGTCTCGCTCCTTACGTCGCTCACGCTGGCCTGGTAGGTCGCGCTACGTGTGCAACCGATCGCTCGGCCAAGCGGTGCTCCGGCCAGATCACCGAGTAATGCAGCGTGGCCTATCTGCCGATAGACGCTCACCTGCTCCCGCTGGCGGCCCCGAAAGAGCCAGCCCTCACACGGCGAGACCGGCGTGCATAAAAACCGTTCGTGGGCGGGGTCGCTGATCTTTCCTGCTGTCTGCCCCCGAAGCAGAATCGGCAGGGAGTATCAGGGGGTGCCTGACCGAGGGTCCACCGATGGTGGGTCGTTCCCCTGTACGGTCGGGTGGCGTCTGGGTCCTGGCCTGACTCGAGAATCGGCTGACGTCGTCGGCTGTCTTCAGATCGATCCGTCGGCCCGGGCCCGGAGCACGAACCGGCACGCTCCGTCCTGAGTGCGGCGGATCGCCCTGTTGGAGCAGGGCGACCACACCGCCGCCGCACGCAGTGGCGGCGTGTGCCACCCCTTGACCTAGAGCGAAGGAAGGGATGGCGATGACCATCGTAGAGGCACGCGCGCCGTCACCGGCGGCGTGGACACGCATCTCGACGTTCACGTGGCCGCCGCCCTGGACGGCATCGGCGGGCTGTTGGGCGTGGAGGGCTTCGAGGCATCTCGGGCCGGCAACCACAGGCTCCTGGCCTGGCTGCGGTCCTTCGGCGACGTCGTCCAGGTGGGGGTGGAGGGGACCGGCTCGTATGGGGCCAGCCTCGCCCGCTCGCTGCGGGCGGGGGGGATCAGGGTGGTCGAGGTCGACCGGCCCAACCGCCAAGCCCGCCGCCGGACGGGCAAGTCCGACCCCGCCGACGCGGTGGAGGCGGCCCGGGCGGCGCTGTCGGGCCGCGCCCAGGGGGCGGCCAAGAGCCGCGACGGAAACGTGGAGGCCATCCGCGCCCTGGTGGTGGCCAAGCGCTCGGCCCGCTCCACAAGGATCACCTCGCTGAACCAGATCCGCCACCTCGGCTTCACCGGCCCCGACGAGCTACGGGAGCGGCTGCGGGGCGTGAGCCGCGACCAGCTCGGCGCGGTGGCGGCGGCGCTGCGGCCGCGGGCCGGTGCCGACCCGGTGGTCACCGCCACCAAGACCGCCATGCGCATCCTCGGCCGGCGGGTGCTCGCCCTCGACGCCGAGCGCGCCGCCATCGACCGGCTGCTCGCCCCCCTCGTCGCCGTCACCGCCCCCAGCCTGCTCAACGTGCACGGCGTGGGCGTCGACACCGCCGCCACCCTGCTGGTGGCGGCCGGCGACAACCCCGGGCGATTGCGCTCGGAGGCGGCGTGGGCGCACCTGTGCGGCGTCGCCCCCGTGCCCGCCTCGTCGGGCAAGGTGACCCGCTGGCGGCTCAACCGCGGCGGCGACCGCCAGGCCAACGGCGCCCGGTGGGTGATCGTGATCACCCGCATGAGCTCGGACCCGCGCACCCGGGCCTACGTCGAGCGCCGCCTCGCAGAGGGCCTCTCCAAGCCCGAGGTCATCCGCGTCCTCAAGCGCTACGTCGCCCGCGAGGTCTACCGCCACCTGCCCCGGGGCTGACCGAAGCCCCCGCGGCGGCGGGCCTGGCCCGGTAATCGGCTGACGCCCCGGTGCGGGCCGTCCTCAGAACGATCTGCCGGCCCGCCGCTCGAGCCCACCCCGCGCCAGCGGGCGGGACTGCTTGGCCTCGTAAGAGCTTGCCCTCCTCGCGAGTGGCTCGTCCCTGTCCTGCCAGCTCCCGGCCCGCCGGCGCCACCCCGAAAGGACCTGCACCATGACAACGGTCGTCCTTGACGGGCGCGACATCGTCGAGCTCGTCGCGATCCTCGAGTGCCTCGCCGGCTCGCTTCGAGCCGCCGACCACGCCGGCGCCCTTCTCCCCCTCCTCGGCGCGGATGGCGTCGAGGACCCGCAGAATCGACTTGTCGAGTCGGCCCGATGACGACCCGGCGCCAAGCACGCCCCGGCGAGGTGTGCACGTGCGGACGGCCAGCCCTGGTCGTCTTTCTCAGCGACCAGTGGGGCCGACGGCTGGTGCGGCATCAGCGACGGCGGGGCGAAGGGACCATGTGCCTTCTGCGGCGGTGCCGCCCACAGCGGCGAGCGATGCCCTCGATACCAGCTCCGTCTTTGACCGCAGCTGTGATCTGAACGGCACGGAATTGGCCCTTGACGGGACATAGGAGCATCGATCCGTTGAACGAGAAGCGCAGCAGAACGCGCGCCCAGAACGTCGCCATTGGATGTCCCCACCAGCAGCGGGACGCCGTTCGTGCTCGCCGTCTCGCCCGCCGACAGTGCTGACGCGGCGCGACCGAGCACCGCAAGCGAAGATCGCGGATAACCGCGTTCGCAGCGACCTTCCCTACGCCACCGAGTCGCCGAGCAGATGCCGATGCCGACTGACCGGTCCGGGAAGCGGCCTGACGTGCACGATCTCGCCGTCGATGTCCGCCACTTGGGCGACCGCGTGCGCGGCGACCGAGCCGACGATGACCCACGCGCCTTCGCGGATCCTCGACGGGTCCGGTGCCTCGTCGAGAAGGCCCCAGGGGAGGCCGGTCTCGTCCTCGGAGGCAAGGTCAAGCGGTAGGTCGATGGAGATGACAGACATCACGTCTCCGGCGGGCTGGATTCGCCTTCATGGTACGGGTTCTCGATCATCTGATGCTCGCAGCGCTCGAGCCGCCCGAGGAGCTCCTCAAGCTCGGCGTGGGCGAGAGTGGTCTGGATGGACGGCATGGGCGCCCGGCCCGACGGCAGCGCAGGTCAGCGACTTGCAGCCCTCTCTGTGGACTCGCCGCAGCGGACTCGACACTTAATCCGCGGGTTCAGGGTTCGAGTCCCTAGGGGCGCACACATACGCAAAAGCCCAGGTCAGAAGCGGTTTTCGGAGTCTAGGCGACAGGTTTTGCAGTGCGACTCGGGTCCGCCGTCTTGCCACCCGGGGTCGGTGAGGATGCGTCGGCGGCGGGCCCTTCGAGCGGTGAGTCGTCCAGCTCGTCGAGCACCGCCGTCAGGGCGTTCAGCACCTCTCGCGCCCGATCGACATCGCCGAAGCGGTCCCGCAGCTGACGGCGAGCGCGCAGTCGAAGCAGATCGTCGAGCAGAGGGTGGAGGTCTTCCTGCAGGCGGCCCTGGTTCTCGAGCGTCCCGTCCGGGTTTCGGCGCATCCGATGGCGGGGGTCGGGCCAGCTGAGCAGGTCCTCCCGGTAGGCGGCAAGCGTCTCCGGGGTGCCCAGCACGGCGTGCAGCATCACCATGGGATCGAGCCCCTCCTCCCCGGTGTCGGGCGTGGAGACGCCCACGCCGTCCCAGTACACCGAGGGCGGGGTGAAGAACCAGGTGATCGGGACACCGAAGCCCCGGGCGAAGGCCAGCAGCTCGTCGGCGTTGAACTCGCGCACCCGCCCGGTGTCGACCGAGCGCTCTAGAGCTGAGAAGCTGGCCGTCGACAACGTGGTCCCGAGGTACGGCGCCAGCGCTCGCGCCGCTTCCTCCTGGGTCCAGCCCCGCAGCCGCCGGGCCTTGGCCACGTTGAAGGCCACGATCTGGTTGGCGGTCCACAGCTTGGGGGACGGCGTGCGACGTCGTGCCATTCTCCGACTCTATCTGAACGCCTAGACAGGATCATCATCGGCTGCGTTGTATATGCCGCTAGCCCTTGATCGTTCAACGGCAAGGTAGGACACGGCGTGATCAGGGTGGTCGGGTCGCTGCGGGCGCTTCTCCTTCGCCGGCTGAGGCTGCGCCTCACCGGGCCCAGCGGCTCACGACCGAGAGGAGCTCGCCGGCCATCCACCACTGCGGCGGGCGGCCGGGGCGGGTAGGGCGCAGCTCGAGGGGCTGGAGGATGCCGCGTGTGGCCAGGGCGTCAACCGCCGCTCGGGCCGCCGGCCCCGACACGCCCAAGAGCTCGGCCACCATGGGGGCGGTGACCACCGTGTGGGCTGGGATCAGGTCGACGAGCCTGCGGGCGGCGGCGTCGGACCGCATGCCGGCCAGCTGCTCTTCCCAGCGGCGTCTCAGGTCCTCGGCGTAGGCCACGAGGTCGACGACCTGGTCGGCCGAGCGGCTGACCGCCTCGGCCATCCAGCTCACCCACCCGGCGACGTCGCCATGGCGCCAGCGGGTGAGGCCGGACAGGTAGCCACCGGTCTCACGGGCCATGACCACGCTGACCGGCGGCGGGACCCGCACCCCCGTGCGCCGGGCCAGCACCCAGCCGATGAGGACCCGCCCCAGCCGGCCGTTGCCGTCGCCGTATGGATGGTGGCCTCGAACTGGGCGTGGACGACGGCGGCCTGGGTGACGGGATCGAGGCGGGCGGCGTTGGCCACCGCCAGCAGGTCGCGCATGAGCGCCGAGACGTGTTCGGCCGGGGGATGCACGTAGGCCGCCTCTCGAGGCGTGGCCCCGCCGATCCAGTTCTGCAGCCTGCGATAGCGCCCGACGAGCTCGCCGGGCAGAGCGCCATGGGCCATGAGCGTCGTGTGCCAGCCGTGCAGATCGGCGGTCCGCAGGGCGGCGCCCGAGCGGGCGTGGGCCAAGGAGGCGTCGACCACGGCCAGGTTGTCGGCCACCCACGCCGAGGTGGCGTCGACGACCTCGGCGTCGACCTCGGCCACGGCCGCCAGCTCCGCCGGCGCCCGCACGCCTTCGATGTAGGAGGAGGCCATGCCCTCGGCTCGCAGCAGCAGCCGGGCCAGCGTCTCGAAGCGCGGCGTCACCCGGTCCTCGACGCGCTGCAGCGCGGCACCGGCGCGCTCGGTCGCTCGCACCACTCGCTCCGGGAGCTCGATGCTCCGAGGCAGGGGAGCGGGTGGGAAGGTCGACGGGACCGCCATCGGTTCTTGGGCGGCCCGACCTGGTCCGCTATGTGACCTGGCCCCAGGCGGGCCGCCGCTTCTACCGCTGTGACGACGTGCGGATCCCGCCGGTCGCGGGGTTGGTCACGGGGTCGTCGTGAACTGGGCCTCCTCGGTGGAGCCGGCCAGGGCGAGCGTCGAGGCCTTCCCGCCCGAGACCACCGTCGCCACCTCGTCGAAGTAGCCGGCTCCCACCTCCCGCTGGTGGCGGGTGGCGCTGTAGCCCTCGGCCTCCATGGCGAGCTCCCGCTCCTGCAGCGCCACGTAGGCGGCCATGTCGGCCTCGGCGTAGCGCGTGGCGAGCTCGAACATCGAGGCGTTGAGAGCATGGAACCCGGCCAGGGTGATGAACTGGAACCGGTAGCCCATGGCGCCCAGCTCCTTCTGGAAGCGGGCGATGGTGGCGTCGTCCAGGTGCCGCCGCCAGTTGAACGACGGCGAGCAGTTGTAGGCGAGGAGCTTCGTCGGGTGGCGGTCGAGGATGCCCTCGGCGAAGCGGCGGGCGTCGTCGAGGTCGGGCGTGGACGTCTCGCACCAGATGAGGTCGGCGTAGGGGGCGTAGGCCAGGCCGCGGGCGATGGCCGCCTCCATGCACGGGCGGGTGCGGAAGTAGCCCTCGGGCGTGCGCTCGCCGGTGAGGAACTCGTGGTCGCGGGGGTCCACGTCGCTGGTGAGGAGGTTGGCCCCGAGGGAGTCGGTGCGGGCCACCAGCAGCGTGGGCACGCCGAGGACGTCGGCGGCCAGGCGGGCGGACGTGAGCGTGCGGATGTGCTGGCTGGTCGGCACCAGGACCTTGCCGCCCATGTGGCCGCACTTCTTCTCCGAGGCCAGTTGGTCCTCGAAGTGCACGCCGGCGGCCCCGGCTTCGATCATGGCCCGCATCAGCTCGAAGGCGTTGAGCGGCCCGCCGAAGCCGGCCTCGGCGTCGGCCACGATGGGGGCCAGCCATTGCCGGGTGACCCGGCCCTCGGCCCACTCGATCTGGTCGGCCCGCAGCAGCGCGTTGTTGATGCGCCGGACCAGCGCCGGCACGCTGTTGGCCGGGTACAGGCTCTGGTCGGGGTAGACGTGCTCGGCCAGGTTGGCGTCGGCCGCCACCTGCCAGCCGCTTAGGTAGATGGCCTGGAGGCCGGCCCGCACCATCTGCACGGCCTGGCCGCCGGTCATGGCCCCGAGGGCGTGCACGTAGTCGTCCTCGTGCAGCAGCCGCCACAGCCGGTCGGCGCCGGCGGTGGCCAGCGTCTGGTCGATGACCATCGACCCCCGCAGCCGTACCACGTCGGCGGCCGAGTAGTCGCGCCGCACGCCCGCCCACCGCCGGTCGCTCGCCCAGCTCCGCTCCAGTGCTGCCACCTGCTCCACGGGGTTCACGTCGGTCCTCCCTTTCGGTCTGGTGCTCGGGTCAGTCGGTCAGCCCGCTGGCGGGCAGGGTCAGGAACTCGGGGAAGTCGGCGTCGAGCGCCACCCGCTGGAACAGGTCACGAGCGGCGGCGAAGGGCCGGGTGTCGAAGGCGCTGGGACCCAGGACGTCGCGGACGCGAGCCATCTCGTCGTCGATGACGGCCTGCACGAGCTCGTCGGTCACCGGCACCTGGCCGTCGACGGGCACGTGGTGGAAGCGCCACTGCCACACCTGGGCCCGGCAGATCTCGGCTGTGGCCGTGTCCTCCATGAGGTTGTCGATGGCGGCAGCCCCGTTGCCCCGGAGCCACGACTCCAGGTAGCGGATGCCCACGCTGACGTTGGTGCGCAACCCCGCCTCGGTCACGTGCTGGCCCGGCTCGTCGACGTGCAGCAGGTCCTCGGGCGTCACCGCCACGTCGTCGCGCTGGCGCTCGAGCTGGTTGGGCCGGTCCCCGAGGGTGCGGTCGAACACCTCGGTGGCGATGGGGACGAGGTCGGGGTGGGCCACCCAGGTGCCGTCGCACCCGTCGCCCGCCTCCCGTTCCTTGTCCTCCCGCACCCGAGCCAGCGCCGCCTCGGTCACGGCCGGGTCACGGCGGTTGGGGACGAATGCCGCCATGCCACCGATGGCGTGCGCCCCCCGCCGGTGGCAGGTCTGCACCATCAGGTCCGTGTAGGCCCGCATGAACGGCACGGTCATGGTGACCCGGGCCCGGTCGGGCAGCACGAAGTCGGGGTCGCAGCGGAACTTCTTGATGACGCTGAAGATGTAGTCCCACCGCCCGGCGTTGAGCCCGGCAGCATGGTCCCGCAGCTCGTAGAGGATCTCGTCCATCTCGAAGGCGGCGAGCACGGTCTCGATGAGCACGGTGGCCTTGACGGTGCCGCGTTCGAGGCCCAGCGCCTCCTGGGCGGCCAGGAACACCTCGTTCCACAGCCGGGCCTCCAGGTGGCTCTCCAGCTTGGGCAGGTAGAAGTAGGGACCCGACCCCCGGTCGAGCAGCTCCCGGGCGTTGTGGAACAGGGCCAGCCCGAAGTCGAGGAGGCTGGCGGACACCGGGTCGCCGTCCACCAGCACGTGGCGGTCGGTGAGGTGCCAGCCCCGCGGCCGCACGACGAGCGTCGCCGGGTCGTCGGCCAGCTCGTAGTGGCGGCCGTCAGGCCCGTCGTAGGTGATCGTGCCCTGCACTGCGTCCCGGAGGTTGCGCTGGCCCTCGACCAGGTTGCGCCACGTGGGCGAGAGGGCGTCCTCGAAGTCGGCCATGAACACCCGGGCGCCGGAATTGAGGGCGTTGATCATCATCTTGCGCTCGGCCGGGCCGGTGATCTCCACCCGACGGTCGACGAGGTCCTTGGGTACCGGGGCGACCGTCCAGTTGGCCTCCCGGATGCGCCGGGTCGAGGAGAGGAACCTCGGGCGCTCGCCGTGGTCGAGCCATCGCTGCCGGTCGGCCCGGGCGGCGAGGAAGGCCCGCCGCTCGGCGTCGAACTCCCGGTGGAGGTGGGCGACCAGGCGCAGGGCGTCAGGGGTCAGAACGTCGCCGTCGTCTGCTCCCGGGCGCGCCGCACAGACCTCGATGCCCTCGCTCGTCACCGGCTCCCCCTCCCCGGGCCCCCCGCCCGTCGTGCCGCGAACATCTCCCTGATTGAGGGATCATGCCGTTCCCCGCCGGGAGTTCAACCGGTAAGATTCGCGAAACTTCACGGAAACGGCAGGTTACCGGTCATCTTCATGGCCACCGCAGGGCTCGACACCGTCGTGTTCGGGCAGCGGCTCCGGCACCTGCGCCGGGCCCGCGGCCTCACCCTCGACGCCCTGGGCCAGAAGGTGGGCAAGCCGGCCGCCTACCTGTCGATGGTCGAGAACGGCCACCGCGAGGCCCGCCTGTCGCTCATCGAGCAGTTGGCCGGCGCGCTGGACGTGTCGGCCGGCGACCTGCTGGCGGCCGAGCCGCCGAGCCGCCGGGCGCGGCTGGAGATCGCCCTGCTCAGGGCCCAGGACGACCCGCTGTACCGGGCGCTGCGGCTGCCGTGGTTGAAGCCCTCGGCTCGCGTCCCCGACGACGTCCTCGAGCACATCGTCGCCCTCTTCGAGGCCCTCAAACAGCGGCACCGGGTAGAGGCCGCCACCCCCGAGGCGGCCCGCCGGGCAAACGCCTCGTTGCGGGCCGAGATGCGGGCCCGCAACAACTACTTCCCCGACATCGAGCAGGCCGCCGCCTCGGCGCTGGCCGCCGCCGGCTACGAGGGCACCGGCGCTGTGGCCGAACGGGTGCTGACCGACGTGGTGGCGCATTTCGGGTTCACCCTGCACCGCGTTAAGGACCTGCCTGCCTCCACCGAGGCCGTCGCAGACCTGCGCCACCGCCGCATCTACATCCACCAGCGCAACTCGCTGCCCACCCGCGCGGCGCGGTCGGTCGTCCTCCAGACGCTCGGCCACTTCGCCCTCGGCCACGCCGACCCCGCCGACTTCGGCGAGTTCCTGCGCCAGCGGGTCGAGGCCAACTACTTCGCCGGGGCCGTGCTCGCCCCCGAGCGCCCGGCCGTCGAGCTCATCGGGAAGGCCCGCCGGGAGGGCGACATCGCCGCCGAGGACCTCAAGCAGGTCTTCTACATCTCCTACGAGATGGCCGCCCACCGCCTCACCAACCTGGCCACCCACCACTTCGAGATCCCCGTGCACTTCCTGCGCGCCGACGAGGACGGCGTCATCTGGAAGGCGTATGAGAACGACGGCATCCCGTTCCCCTGCGATGAGGCGGGCGTCATCGAGGGCGAGCGGGTGTGCCGCCAGTGGGGCGCCCGCCAGGCCTTCCGGTCCCACGACCGCTTCGCCGATCACGCCCAGTACACGACCACGCCGGGCGGCACGTTCTGGTGCACGACCCAGGTGGAGATCGACCGGGTCGCGGGCGCCGAGGCCGTCACCATCGGCACCCGCCACAACTTCGCCCGGTACTTCCGCGGGCACGACACCGCCCTCCGGGCCCGCTCCCGTTGTCCAGACTTCGAGTGCTGCGTCCACCCGCCCGCCGTGTCGGTCGCCCGCTGGCAGGGCAAGGCCTGGCCCTCCGTACGCGTTCAGAGCTACGTACTGGCTGCCCTGCCCGCCGGCACCTTCCCGGGAGCGGATTTGAGCGAGGTCTACGACTTCCTCGACGCCCACGCGCCCGAGGCCGGCCCCCTCCCGCCACCGGCCAGCCCGGGCCAGGCCGGACGCGAGCGGACCGTGGCCACATTCGACCTGTAGCGAACCTGATCGGGCAGGAAGGGCGCGCGTCCTACGGCGTGTTCTCGGTGAGGTCGAGGACGCAGTTGGTCTCGCCGTACTCGTTCGGCTCGTAGCCGTGGGCGTCGGCGTCGTTGAACCAGCGGTCGCCGTCGCCGACGTAGCGGAACGCGTAGCGGCGCCCGGCCTCGACGGTGACCGACGCGACCCGCTCGTCGCCGCGCTTGCGGAACCGGGTCTCGACCGGGTCCCACCCGTTGAAGTCCCCGGCGACGGCCAGCGCCCGCTCACTCGAGTCGGCGGGGAGCACGAAGCTCACGCGCACTTCCTGGCTGCCCTTCCTGCGGCTGCAACGGATCATCTACCTGGCTCCTTCCTCGGGCGTCACCAGCGGGCCTCCCGTCAGAGTTCGTACACCTCGCGCGTCCGCACGTCCGCACGTCGGCACCACGGTAGAGGCCGTTTCGGGACGAGGTAGGGATGGCGGACGAGCGGCCGCGTGCAGGCGCGGGCGGGCGCCCCTGACCGGCCGGCCAGTTCGAGCCGTCTCGCCCCGCCCCCCGGCGGGAGGGGAGCCGCGCCGTCAGGCCGCGGTCATGAGTCTTCGCGCCTCACCGCGTCCCGCAGGCGGTCGGCCACGGCGGCGGCCCCGCCCGCCACCTTGGCCCCGATCCCCGAGCGGGGGGCGTGGGGGTGAGGGTGGGTCGGAGCCCGGCCCTTGGCCGATTCGAGCTTCTCCCCGAGGTCGGCCAGCTCGGCCGGGCTCATGGCGCTCTGCAGCTGCGGGAAGATCTCGCTCTCCTCCTCCTGCACGTGCTCCTGCACGTCGGAGATCAGCTGCCGCAGCAGCCCGTCCCGCTGCCCGGCGTCGTCGGCCCTCTCGATGTCCGAGAGCAGGGCCGCCACCTCCTCGTGGTCGTCGAGGGAGTGCTCGGCCATGGCGTCGCCGTCGGCCGAGATGTGCTGGCGGACCGCGGGGTAGAGCAGCTCCCTTTCGATGGCGTCGTGGATGGACAGCTCGCGGACGATCTGCTCCACCACGTCGTCCTTGCCGGCCGAACCGGCCTGCACCTGCTGGAACAGGGCCTCGACCGTGCGGTGGTCGGCGGTCAGGACCTGGATGGCGTCTCTGGGCATGTTCACCTCGTGTGCTCCGTGACCCTCCCCCGCTGAGCCATACCCGCCCGGGCGCGAGACGTACCGCCTGGCCAGCAGCAGCGCTGACCGGCGCCTCCCTACGGCGAGGACGCCGCGACGTGACGATCAGGTGACAAGCGGCGAAGAGCAAGCCGGCGCGCCCGGCGCCCGGGTAGGTGCCGGTGGATGCTCAGTCTCGGCTCCCCATCGGACGCGCCGCCCGGGCGTGTCCTCACCGTCGCCGCGTTAACCAGCGCCATCGTGCCCGTCACGGTGATGTCCGTGCTGGCCGTCGCCCTGTTCGCCGGCCAGGCGGTCCCCTTGTCGCCTGACCTGCGTTATGCCGGGTCCCAGATCACCCGCATCTACGCCGCCGACGGCACCCAGATCGCCGCCCTGCGCGCCTTCGAGACGTACATCCCCGTCGAGGCCGGCGACCTCCCCGACGCGCTGAAGGAGGCGGTGGTGGCGATCGAGGACCAGCGCTTCTACGAGCACGGGGGGGTAGACGCCCGGGCCGTCGCCCGGGCCGCCTGGGCCAACCTGAACCACGGCCGGGTCGTCCAGGGTGGGTCGACCCTCACCCAGCAGTACGTGAAGCAGGCCTACTTCCGCGGCCGCGAGCGGACGCTCATAACCAAGCTCGACGAGGCGGTGCACGCCTACCGGCTCGAGCGCGAGCTGTCCAAGGACGAGATCCTGCACCGGTACCTCTCCACGGTGTACTTCGGCGGCGGCGCCTACGGGGTCGGAGCGGCGGCTGACACCTACTTCCGCAAGACGGCGTCGGAGCTGACCCTGTCCGAGTCGGCGCTGCTGGCCGGGATGGTGGTGGCCCCCACCGCCCTCGACCCCCGGTCGAGCCCGGAGGCGGCCGAGGCGCGGCGCCGGCTCGTGCTCGACCGCATGCACGAGCAGGGCCGCATCCAGGCGGCGGACTACGAGGCCGCCCTGGCCGCCCGCATCTCTCCCGCCGCTGACGCGGACGGTAGCGACCGCCCGGTCACGGTCATCCACCCGCCCCGGCAGGACCAGGGGCGGTACGCCTACTTCGTCGACTACGTGCGCCGGTACCTGGTGGCCCGTTACGGAGAGGACGCGGTGATAGGCGGCGGGCTCCGGGTGGAGACCAGCCTCGACCGCGACCTGCAGGCTCTGGCCGAGCAGTCGGTCCGCGAAGCGCTGGAAGGCACGCCCGCCTCGGTGGGCATGGCCCTGGTAGCGGTGGAGCCGAGCACGGGCCTGGTGCGGGCCCTGGTCGGCGGGCGGGACTTCAACCGCTCCCAGGTCAACCTGGCCCTCGGGCGCTGCCCCGAGCGCGACGCCGCCGACCCGGGGCCGGCGTGCCTCGAAGGCGGCGGGTCGGGACGCCAGCCCGGATCGGCGTTCAAGACCTTCGTCCTGGCCCGGGCGCTCGAGAGCGGCATGAGCCCGAACCGCACGTACCGGGCGCCCGCCACCTACACGTTCCCCGGCTGCCGGGGCGCGGGGTGCTCGGTGCGCAACGCCGGGGGCGGCGGCTACGGCAGGATGACGCTGCGGGAGGCGACGGCCAGCTCGGTCAACACCGTGTTCGCCCAGCTCATCAGGGACGTGGGCGTGCAGGGCACCGCCGATCTCGCCCGCCGGATGGGCCTGACGAGCATCGACCCGGGCGGCAGGGCCCCTGACGGCTCGCCGTACGGCCCCAGCCTGGCCCTGGGGGCGGCCGAGGTGTCACCGCTCGACATGGCCTCCGCCTACGGGGTGCTGGCCAACGGCGGCCGCCGGGTCCCGCCGTCGCCGGTGACGAGGGTGCTCAGGGCCGACGGCGCGGTGCTGGAGGACAACATCGGCCGGGCCGGCAGCCGGGTGCTGGCCGCCCCCGTGGCCCAGCAGGTCACGTCCGTGCTGCAGGACACGGTGCGTTACGGGACGGGGACGGCCGCCCGCATCCAGCACCCGGGCGTGGCCGGCAAGACGGGGACGTCCGAGAACCACAGCGACGCCTGGTTCGTGGGGTACACGTCCAGCCTCTCCACCGCCGTCTGGATGGGCCACGTAGACAGCCAGCGCCCGCTTGCCGGCATCAACGGGTACAGCCGTGTCTTCGGCGGCACGATCCCGGCCCAGACATGGGGCGCGTTCATGGGGCCGGCGCTGGCCGGCGCGGCCGGCACCTAGCAGCACACGGCCCAGCGGCTCTCGGCACGGCGGCTATCCGCCAGGCGGCTATCGGCCCGGCGCGCCAGTTGGCGGGGGCGGCTCAGGGAAAGGCTTCCGGCGGCCCGAGCTGCAGGCTGTACTGAACGACCGGCCGCTCGGCCGCGGGACCACCCTCGTCCTCGAGGGTGGGGGCGAGCGCCGCCGTGACCTGGAGGTGGCTGTTGCCTCTCGCCCAGCGGGCCCGCAGGGCGTCCTCGCCCATGACCTCCACCTCGCTCAGCGGCTGCCAGTCGCCGAACAGTTCGGTGGTGTAGTAACCGACGATGTCCTCGGGCGTCGTGCCCCGGACCCTGAAGCTCTGGGCCACCACGCCGGCGGTGTCGAGGGCCGGCCCCAGCTCGAGCGAGCGGGGGTAGCGGGGCAGCCCGTCGAAGTGGCCGCCGCGGAAGACGGGGGCGTCGGGCACGGGCTGGGCGTCGGGCGTGGTCGTGCCGGTGTCCCCGCACGCCCCGGCCAGCACGGCCACGGCGAGCGAGGAGGCGGCGAGCCACCGGGTCGAGGTCGGCATCGGCAGTTGCCCCTACCCCCGGGGCGGCCGCTCGTACCCTCCGCTGGCTAGGGTCAGGGTTGAACACCCCTCGCGATGACCTCCGTGACCGCGTACCTCCGGCGCCTGGGCGAACGGCCCGCGCTCGCCCGGGCGAGCCGCTTCGGCGGCCGGCTGAGGGACGGGTGGACGAACGACAACGCCGGCGGGTTGGCGGCCGAGGTGGCGTTCTTCGCGCTGCTCAGCGTCTTCCCCGGCCTCCTCGCCGTGGTCGCGGCGGTCGGCTGGCTCGACGGGCTCTTCGGCGGCGACCTGGTCACCAGGGCCGAGGAGCGCATCCTCGAAGTGCTGCAGACGTTCCTGACCGACAGGGCCGACGGCACGGTGGAGGCGGTCGAGCAGCTGTTCAGCGAAGGCAGCGGCGGCGTCTTCACCGTGGGCGTGATCGCCGCCCTGTGGTCGGCGTCGAGGGGCACCGCCGCCATCCTGCGGGCGGTGGCGGCGATCTACGACACCCGGGACGAGCGTTCGTGGCTGCGGCGGCGCCTGCTCGCCCTGGCGCTGGCGGTGGGCAGCATGTTCGTCATGGCCCTCACCCTGGCCATGCTCGTGCTCGGCCCTCTGCTGGGTGCAGGCCGGGCGGCGGCGGAAGCGCTCGGCGTGGCCGAGCTCTACGGCCGCCTGTGGGAGTGGATGGGGATCCCCGTGGCTCTGGCGATCCTCATGGGCTGGGCCGTGGTCATCCTCCACGCCGCGCCCCACGACCACCAGGGTTGGCGCCACCACGTGGTGGGGGCGGCGGTCGCCGGCACGGGGTGGCTGGTCGGGTCGCTCGGGTTCCGCGCCTACCTGGCGGTCTTCGGCGGCAATGCCGTCTTCGGCGTCCTCGGCGGAGCGCTCGTCGTGCTGCTGTGGCTCTACGTGCTGAGCCTGGCCCTGATGGCGGGGGCGGAGGTGAACGCCGTCCTCGACCATCCCGGCCGGGCGCCGGAGCCGGCGGCCCCCATGGCCGAACCGGCGGCGGAGCCGGTCGCCGCCCGCCCGGTCGGCGCGGCCGAGCTGGAGAGGGCCGGAGAGGCTGTACCGCACGGGCGGCCGGGCCGCCGGAGCGCCCAGAAGGAGGGCACGTGAGCGAATGGTTCGGGACGTCGTGGCGCACCGTGGGCTTCATCATCGTCTCGACGGCGGCGATCTACGCGTCCGTGCTGGCGGGCGTGCGGCTCGCGGGCCGGCGTACTCTCGCCCAGCTGTCGGCCTTCGACGCGGTGGTGACCATCGCCTTGGGGTCCATGCTCGCCACGACCGCGCTGTCGCCCTCACCCAGCTACGGGGAGGGGCTCACGGCGGTGGTCACCCTCCTCACGCTCCAGGTTCTCGTCGGTGCGCTCAGGCGGCGCTTTCCCTCTCTGCGCCGCCTGACCGACTTCGACCCCGTGCCGTTGATCGAGGGCGGCGCCCGCCGCCGCCAGGAGGGCGTCCTCGGGCCGCACTTGACCGACGAGGAGCTGAGAAGCGCCCTGCGGGCCAAGGGCTACTTCGACATCTCAGCTGTCCGCGACTGCATCCTCGAGCCGACCGGCGAGGTGTCGGCCCGAGGGCCGGCTGCCCCCTGAGGTGGACGGCGGCCCCGGTCGAAGCCGTAGTTGCCTCGGGGGCTGCGCCCCCGACCGCACGGCTTCGCCGTGCTCCCCCATCCCCGCCCGGCTCGCTGGCGCTCGCGCGGTCGGAGGCGCTTGCCAGCGGCAACAGGTTGTCGATCCGGTCCAGGCAAGCGCCTAGTTGCCTCGGGGGCTGCGCCCCCGAGGCACGGCTGCGCCGTGCTCCCCCATCCCCGCCCGGCTCGCTGGCGCTCGCGCGGTCGGGCGGCGCTTGCCAGCGGCAACAGGTTGTCGATCCGGTCCAGGCAAGCGCCTAGCGAGGTGACCCCGCTCGGACACGTGGGCAGACCACTCTTGTAGCGATGCTCCCCCTCCCCCTCCCCGAACCCTCGAGCGTGCCCGAGCCGGGACCCGGCGGCCGCCGGAGCGGGGTGGCGCGCCTCGAACGGGCCGGGTCGGTGGCGCTTCACCTGCTGATCCTGGCGGCGGCGACATGGGTCGCCGTGCTGGTGCTGGCCCGGCTGCGCCTCGTGGTGCTCCCCCTGCTGCTGGCGCTGGCCATCGCCACCGTGCTGGCCCCCGCCGTGGCCAGGCTGCGGTCCGCCGGCCTCCGCCCCGCGCTGGCCACCACCCTGGTGCTGGGGATGGCCCTCGGCCTGTTCGCGGGCGCCGGCTTCGCCGTCGTGCCCCCGATCGCGGCCCAGATGGGCGATGTGGGCGAGCAGGCCCAAGCGGGGCTGGAGCAGGCCGAGCGCTGGCTGGCCAACCGTTTCGAGGCGTGGCCGGAGGACCTGAGCCTGGCCGACGAGATCTCGGCCTGGGCCGATCGCAACAGCGCCGCCATCACCCAGGGGGTGGCCAGCGGCGCCCTCATCCTGCTCGAGGTCCTGGCCGGGCTGGTCCTCGCCGTGGTCGTCCTCTTCTTCCTGCTGAAAGACGGTGAGCGGCTGAGTGCCAAGGCGCTGGAGCTGGCGCCGGCCGAGCGCCGGCCGAAGCTGTCCGCCGTGGCCCGGCGGTCGTGGCAGACGCTGGGCGGCTACGTGCGGGGAGCGGCGATCAACGGCATGGTGGAGGCGGTGATGGTGGCCATCGCCCTCGCCCTCCTCGGCATCCCGCTCGTACTGCCGCTGGCCGCCCTCACCTTCTTCGCCGGCTTCCTGCCCGTGGTGGGCGCGGTGGTGGTCGGCACCATCGCCGCCCTGATCGCCCTCGTGGCCGGAGGCGTGGGCGACGCCCTCCTCGTGTCGGGGGTGTTCACGCTCGTCCAGCAGGTCCAGAACAACCTCCTCGAACCGCTCATCCTGGGCCGGTCGGTGCGCCTGCACCCGCTGGCCGTCCTGCTGTCGATCACCGCCGGCGCGGTGGTCGCCGGCATCATCGGCGCCCTCCTGGCGGTGCCGGTGGTGGCGGTGGCCGTGAGCGCGCTCAGCGAGGCCCGCAACCCGGAGCCGGCCGTCCCCGCCGAGGAGGGCTGAGCCGGCGAGCCGGCGAACGGTCCAGCCAGCGCAGGTGGTACCCGGCCGACCTTTTCGGGTTCGCCCGCCGTGGGGTTACGGCCCGGAGTCGCCCGCCGGGGCGGCCACAGCGGGGGCCGGCCCCATCATCGAGGCGAGGTTGGCCGGGTCGAAGAACACCGCCGGAGACAGCGTGCCGGCCACCACGCTCACGAACCCGTCCATGGCCGCCTGGTTCCCGGCCATGGCGCCGATCAGCTCCTGCATCTCGGGCGGGGGCGGTTCCAGCGTCGCCAGCTGGGTGGTGAAGTCGTAGATCGGCAGGGCGTGGGCGTCACGGGCCTGCTGGTAGGCGGCCATCGCCTGGGCGAACGGCCGCCGGCCGGCGAAGGCGTCGTCGAGGGCGCCGGCGCACCACTCGGCGCTGCGGAAGGCGTCCGAGATGCCCTGGGCCGTCACCGGGTCCTTGGTGTAGGCAGCGTCGCCGACGAGGGCCCACCCCGGGCCGAACGGGGTGCGGAAGAAGTTGGGCACGCCGCCGCCCACGAACCGCTCCTCACGCGTGGCGGCCCGCACCCGCTCGGCCAGCTCCGGCGCCCGGTCGAGGGCGGCCCAGTAGCTGGCCTCCACGTCGGCCCGGAAGGCACCGGCCTGGGCGAAGGGGCAGCCGACCAGCACCAGGGTGAGGCCGTCGTGGGTCGGGATGGCGGCCATCCCCCGGTCGCCTCGGAGGAAGGTGGCGAACGCGCCGATCGGGAGCCCGCTCCAGAACGTGTAGAAGGCATGCTCCAGAACCGGCTTCTGGTGGTACTGCTCGGCCCCCACGGCCCGGGCCACCCGGGAGTTCCAGCCGTCAGCCCCCACCACCACCCGGGCCCGCTCCACCACCGACCGGCCGCCGTCGCCGTGGCCCCGGATGCCGGTGACCACCCCGTCGTCGGCCACCACCTCCTCCACCGTGAACCGCTCCCGCACCTCCACCCCGGCGGCGGCCGCCGCGTCCACCAGCAGCTTGTCGAGCACCGTGCGGCGGGGGGCGTAGGCGTCGCCTACCCCGTCGTGGGGGTGCGGCCGTCCCGAGATCACCACGGGGCCGAAGTCGAACGAGTACGGCCCCACCACCGGGCAGCCCGTGGACACGAGGTCGTCGAGCAGGCCCCACCGCCGCAGGGCGGCCACGCCGGGGGCGTGGATCACCAACGTAGACATTGTGTCGCTCGGGAACGAGGCCCGGTCGACGAGCAGCACCCGGTAGCCCTGGCGGGCCAGCAGCATGGCCGTGGGCGAGCCCGCGCAGCGGGCGCCGACCACGATGGCGTCGTAGGTCATGGCCGAGCTCCCTCCGTACCGCCCGCCGGCGGGGCGGGCTCGATGTTGGCGTTCATCCGGAAGACGTTGTCTGGGTCGAACCTGCGCTTCAGGGCCCGCAGGCGCTCCAGGCGGGGGCCGTAGGCGTAGGCGACGCCTGCCTGGCCCTCGTCCGATACGAAGTTGGCGTAGACCCCGTCGCCGTGGGGGCGCAGCGCCTCCCAGGCCTCACGGACCCAGGCGCGGTGGCGGTCGGGGTCGCCGTCGGTCGGTGGCCAGGCGGCGGTGATGTTCACCTCGAAGCCGGGCTCGCGCGCCGCCACCGCGGTGGCCTCGGGCGGCACCCGGCTCACCGCCCCACCGATCGCCCACCCGTTGATCTGGCAGAAGGGGCTCGTCATGGCGCCCATGCGGGCCACGCAGGTGGCCACCACCTCGTCACTCAGGTCGCGCACCCGGTGCGCCTTCCAGTAGTAGTGGCGGCCGTGGGGCGCGCCCCCGTCGAGCATCGATTGGAGGGCCACGTAGGGGGCGGGGCGGACGGCGTCGGCGATAGGCGAGCCGACGGCCCGGAGGGGAGCGAGGGCTGGCCCCGCATCGGCCGGGTTGCCGGCCCACAGCACGATCACCGCCGCCACCGGCTTCCCGAACCACTCGACGGGCACGAAGGGGGCGGGCGGCGCCGGCACGAGGCCGAAGGTGACACCCAGCTCGTCGGGCGCCCCGTCGGCCATCCCCCGGACCGCCGCCAACACGTCACCCGCTCGTTCGAGCGGCCACAGCATCGCCCCGCCCACCACCATGGGGCCGACGGGATGGAGCTGGTACTCGAAGGCGGTGGCGATCCCGAAGTTGCCGCCGCCCCCCCGGAGGCCCCAGAACAGGTCCGGCTCGGAATCGGCGTCGACGTGGACGAGGCGGGCGTCGGCCGTGACCAGGTCGACAGAACGGAGGTTGTCCACGGTCAGCCCGTGGGCCCGCATGAGGTGGCCCAGCCCGCCCCCGAGGGTGAGGCCCCCGATGCCGGTGTGGCTGATCACCCCGCCCGTGGTGGCCAGCCCGAAGGCCTGGGTGGCCCGGTCGAGCTCGCCCCACAGCATGCCGCCCGCCGCCTTCGCCGTGCGGGCGCCGGCGTCGACCCTGACCGACTTGAGAAGCGACAGGTCGACCATCAGCCCGCCGTCGCAGACGCCGAGACCCGCCACCGAGTGGCCTCCGCCTCGCACCGACATCACCAGGCCCTGCTCGCGGCCGAAGCGCACCGCTTCCACCACGTCGTCGGCGCCGGCGCAGCGGGCGATCAGCTCCGGGCGCCGGTCGATCGCCCCGTTCCAGACCCGCCGGGCCTCCTCGAACCCCTCCTCGCCCGGCCTCACCAGCGCCCCCCTGAAGCGCTCCCGCAGGACCGCCACCGCATTGCCGTCGATCGCCATCAGCTCTGCTCCTCCTCTTCTCGCGGGTGCCTCTCTCCCGGCTCGCCCACCTGCTGAGCCAGGAAGGCGGTCAGCTCCGCCCACCGGCGGAAGCTGCAGAACGCGCCGCTGCCCACCTCCCGCGCCTGGCCGCGGGGCTCCACTCCCCCGTCTACCACCTCGGGCCACACCCGCACCGTGAACAGCCGGGCCCGCCCATCGAGTCCATCCTCGGGCACAGGCGCCACTGTGCACCGGCCGCCGTTTCGAGATCGTTTCCGCGCTGTCAGCCGGCGGCGAGGATGCGGGCCCGGGTCGACGTGATCCGGCGCTGGTGCCCCAGCGCGCCCTGCTCGGCGGCCACCTCGGCGGCCCGGGCCAGGTCGGCGTCGACGAGGGCGGGGGGATGGCCCAGCTCCCGCCGGAGCTCGGCCCGCAACCTGAGCGCCTCGGGCTCCCACAGGCGGGTGCCGCCGAGGGTCAACGCCTCGTCGGTGGCGGCCAGGCCGGCGGCGGGGTCGCCCACCACGGCCACGGCGGCCAGCAGCACCCGCGCCAGGGCGGCGCGGAAGCTGGGGACGGGGTTCCGCGGGCCGCAGTCCTGGATGGCCTGCCGTATGCGGGCCACGCCCTCCGCCTCCTGCCCTCCCAGCACCTGCACCAACCCCTGGAGGGCGGCGAACTTGATCTCGAACGGCCTCGACGGCAGCCGGGCGGCGGCCAATGCCTCGGCCTGCTCGACGACCCGGGCCAGGCGGTCGTGGTCGTCCAGGTCGACCGCCAGCAGGGCGGCGAAGACGTGGGCGACCAGCGCGGTGTAGGAGTGGCCGACCTCGCCAGCCCGCGCCAGGGCGGCGTCGCTCGCCTGGCGGGCGCCGCCGGGGTCGCCCAGGAACCACCGGGTGTTGCCCAGCCGGCTCAGGCAGACCACCTGCGGGTCCTGGCCGAAGCGGATCAGGTGCTCGGCGCGCTGATCCGGCCGGAAGCGGGCCACCACCTCCTCGAAGCGCTGGCGGGCGGATGCCAGGTCGGCCCCCCAGAAGGCGGCGATGCCGAGGAGGTAGCCGCTCTCCACCGCCAGGCCCTCGTCGCCCGACCGCTCGGCCGAGGCCCGCAGCCGCTCGGCCGCCTCGCGGGCGGCGCCGAACTCGTCCCGGCACAGGCTGGACATGACCAGCGATCGCAGCAGGGGTGGGTCGGGCTCGGCGCCCGCCGCCGCCGCCAGCCGCAGGGCTCGCTGCTGGGCCTCGGCCAGCCGGTCGGACGTGTAGCCCTCGACCCCGGCCACAGCAGTCGGGAGGACGGCGAGGATCTCCCGCTCGCAACCGGCACGGGCGGCCTCGGGCAGGGAAGGGAGGAGGGCGCCGGCCCGCTCCAGCACCCGGACCGCCTCCGCCTCGGCCGACAGGCGCATGGCCTGGGCGGCGGCCCTGACGTACCAGGCCACCGCGTCGGCGCTCCGCCCCGCCCGGTCGTAGTTGGCCGCCACCTGCCCGCTCACCACGCCGGGGTCGGCGGGGTGCAGCGCCACCAGGGCCTCCGCCACCCGCAGGTGGTTGCGACGGCGGGTGGCCGGGCTCAAGCCGTCGTACGCGACGTCGCGGATCTTGCCGTGGCTGAAGTCGTAGGCGTCGGCGTCGTGCTCGCGGATGAGGTGGCGGCGCCACAGCTCGTCGAGGGCCCGCACCAGCTCCAGGTCGTCCATCCCCGCGGCCTGCCCCACCAGCTCGGCGGTGAAGGCCCGCCCCACCGTGGCGGCTACGCCCAGCAGGTGCCCGGCCGGCTCCGAGAGCCGCCGCAGCCGGGCGGTGACGACGGCGTGGAGCTTGGGGGTGAGCGGCGGGCGGCCCGCCGTGCCGTCCCAGCCGGCCCGGATGGCTTCCACGACGAACAGCGGGTTGCCCTCGGTCTCGTCGTGGAGCGCCCCCGCCCGGGCCTCGCCGAACCCCGGCCCGGCCAGCTCCCGGGCCAGCTCCAGCGTCTCGGACGGGCCGAGGCGGCCGAGGCTCACCTCCTCGACGCGGTCGAGCTGGTGCAGCGCCGCCACCAGCGCAGCCAAGGGGTGGCGCTCGTCGAGCTCGTCGGTGCGGGCGGTGGCCACGATCAGCACCGGGAGGTGCGGCGGCGGACCGGACGAGCGCGACCCGGACGAGCGCGACCCGGACGAGCGCGGACCGGACGAGCGCGGACCGGACGAGCGCGACCGGACGAGGTAGTGGACGGCCTGGAGGCTGGGCCCGTCGGCCCAGTGGGCGTCGTCGGCGACGAGCAGCAGGGGGCGGCCCGAGGCGGAGAGGCCTCGGGCCACCGCCTCGAGCAGCCGCAGCCGCTGGTCTCCCTCGCCGCCTCCGGGCGCCACCTTGGCGCCGCCGGGGGCGAGCTCGGGCACGAGCCGGCCCAACTCGGCCCGATCGGCCTCCGGCGCCCGCCGGAGGTGGGCGGCCACCCCCGGCGACCGGAGCCACGAGATGACGATCCCGTGCCCCAGCTCGCCCTCGGTGGCGTACGAGCGGGCCCGGGCGACGAGCGCCCCGCGGTGGTCGCACCACGACGCCAGCTCGTCCACCAGGCGGGTCTTGCCCACCCCCGCCTCGCCGGTGACCAGCACCATGTGGGCCCTGCCCTCCTCCGCCTCCCGCCACCGGCCGGCCAGGCGCTCCAGCTCGGGCCGGCGGCCCACCAGGCCGTGACCGGGGGGTCGCGACGCCACCGGGGAGCCTTCGCCGGGCGCGCCAGCGGCGCCGTCCGCGCCCATGACCCGGGCCAGGGCCTCCCTCGTGGCGGGCGACGGCGCCACCGACAGCTCCTGCTCCAGCACCGCCGCGCACTCGTGGTAGGCCCGCACCGCGCCGGCCCGGTCGCCCGCCGCCTCGTGGGCGGCGATCAGGAGCCGGTGGTGCTCCTCGCTGAGCGGCTCCTCGCGGACGAGCTGGCGCCCCGCCCGGACGGCCTCGGCGTGGTGGCCGGCCGAGACCAGCGACCGGGTCAGGTCGCGCAGCACCGCCAGGTAGCTGTCGCGGATGCGCTCCCGCTCGCCCGCGAGCCACTCGTCGTAGCACCCTTCCAGCAGGTCGCCGGCGTAGAGGTCCACGGCAGCCCGCAGCGCCGCCGCCCGGGCCGGCTCGTCACCGGCGGCGGCCGCCCGGGTGCCGGCCGCCACCGCGTCGGCGAAGGCGGCGACGTCGACCCAGCAGCCGGCGCCCGCCGTCCACGACAGCGTGGCGGGCGTGACCTCCAGGAACCGTTCCGCCTCCGGCAGGGCGCGACGGAGGAGGTGGAGCACGTTGCGCAGGTTGGTCCTGGCCTGGCTCTCGGTGGAGTCGGGCCACAGCAGGAAGGCCAGCCGCTGGCGGGGGTGGCGGGCCCCGGCGTGCAGGACGAGGTAGGCGAGCAGCGAGGCGGCCCGGGCCGGAAGGGGCGGCACCGCCCGGCCGTCGGCCACGCGGACGTCGAGCTCGCCCAGCAGCCGCACCCGCACGTCCATTGTGCAGAAATACTGCTATATGCGGCATTTCTGCACACTCACCGGTGAGTTGGCCCGCCGGCGGCGGCGCCCGCCGTCAGATGCGGGTGCGCCCCCGGTAGCCGGTGAAGGCGCCGACGAGGACGAGCACGAGGGCGATGATCAGCACCCACCGCAGGCCCTCGATGAACAGCCCGACACCTCCGAACAGGAGGGCGAGGATGAGCAACAGCACAACGAGACCCACAGTCACTCCTTCCGTACCGCGACATAACGGTCCGACGCTACGGTCATACCCACCTGGGCCGGTTCCCAGCGCGGCCCCTGCACCGGATGTCAGCGCACCGAAAGTCGAACGCAACCCATTCGTAAGATCGCCGCCGCACGCCACCGCTCGACTCCTCCCGTGAGGCCGATCCTCCCTATGCTGGCCCGCCTGGTGCGACGACCAGTCCGACCGGGACCACGAGGAGCGGGACGAGCCGAGATGGAGCTGGCGTGACCCCACCGCTCCTCGCCGCCGCCTCCGGGCCCGAGCAGTAGCGAGCGCCCCGCCCGTGCTCTCCCTTCTCGCGCTCCACGCCGTGGTGGCGGCGGTGGCGCCGGCCGCCGCTCGCCGCCTGGGCCGGAACGTCTTCGGGCTGTGCGCGGTGGCGCCCGCCGCCACCTTCGGGTGGGCGATGGCGCGCTCCGGCGGGGTCATCGACGGCGAGGCCGTCACCCAGCAGGCCCAGTGGGTGCCGGAGATGGGGATCGGGCTCGACCTGCGCATGGACGGCTTCGCGCTGTTGATGGTCGGGCTGATCTCCGGGGTGGGCGTCCTCATCCTCGCCTACAGCCGTTGGTACTTCTCCGACCAGCCGGGCCTGGGCCGCTTCGCGGGCACCTTCACCGCCTTCGCCGGAGCGATGCTCGGCATCGTCGTGGCGGACAACCTGCTGCTCGTCTACGTGTTCTGGGAGCTGACGTCGGTCACCTCGTACCTGCTGATCGGCTTCGAGGACAAGAAGGGGTCGGCCCGGGCCGCCGCCCTCCACGCCATCCTCGTCACCGGCGCCGGCGGGCTGGCCATGCTGGGCGGGTTCGTGCTCCTCGGGCAGGCGGCGGGCACCTATTCGCTGTCGGCCATCCTCGCCGACCCGCCCACGGGCGGGGCGGTGGGCCCGGCCCTCGCCCTCATACTGCTGGGGGCGTTCACCAAGTCGGCCCAGGTGCCGTTCCACTCCTGGCTCCCGGGCGCGATGGCCGCCCCCACGCCAGTGAGCGGCTACCTCCACTCCGCCACCATGGTGAAGGCGGGCGTCTACCTCATCGCCCGCCTGGCCCCCGCCTTCGCCGGGGCGGTGGGCTACTGGCGCCCGGTGGTGATCACCGCCGGGCTGGCGACGATGGTGGTCGGCGGCTACCGCGCCCTCCGCCAGCACGACCTCAAGCTCCTGCTCGCCTTCGGCACGGTCAGCCAGCTCGGACTCATGGTGGTGCTGGTGGGCGCCGGCCACCCGGACCTGACCTTCGCGGGGGCGGTGCTCATCCTGGCCCACAGCCTGTTCAAGGCGGCCCTCTTCCTGATCGTGGGCATCGTCGACCACCAGGCCCACACCCGCGACCTCCGGGTCCTCACCGGGCTGCGACGGCGCATGCCCGCCACCTTCGCGGTGGCGGCGGTGGCGGCCGCCTCCATGGCGGGCATCCCGCCCCTGCTCGGGTTCGTGTCGAAAGAGGCGGTGTACGAGGCGCTGCTGCACGCCGGCAGCAGGCCGGGGGACGTGCTCACCCTGGCCGGCGTGGTCGCCGGCTCGATCCTCACCTTCGCCTACGGCGCCCGCTTCCTGTGGGGCGGCTTCGCCACCAAGACCGCGCCGTCGCTCAGCGACCCGGTCGGGCCTGCCGTCCCCCCTCCGTCGGGGCCGTTCCTCGCGCCCGCCGCCGTGCTGGCGGCGCTGACCGTCGTGGCCGGCCTCGCCCCCATGCTCGCCACCGGCCTGGTGGAGGCAGCCGCCTCCTCGCTCGACCCTTCCGCCACACCCCCGCACCTGACCCTGTGGCACGGGTTCACGCCGGCGCTGGCCCTGTCGGTCGTCACCGTGGCGCTGGGAGCGGCGATGTTCTCCGCCCGCTCGCGGGTGGAGCGGCTGCAAGAGCGCCTGCGCGTGCCCGTCAGCGCCCTGGGCGCCTACCAGGGGTCGGTGTCGGGGCTCACCCGGGTGGCCGCCCGCACGACGGGGATCGTCCAGAACGGGTCGCTGCCGACCTACATCGGGGTCATCCTGTTGACGGTGCTGCTGCTGCCCGGCATCACCCTCGTGCGGGCCGGCGGGCTGCCGTCCGACCTGGTGCTGGCCGAGTCGCCGCTGCAGGCGGCCGTCGGTGCCCTGGTGATAGTGGCGGCGGTGGCCGCCGCCCGAGCCCGCCGCCGGTTCACGGCCGTGCTCTTCCTGGGCGGGGTGGGCTACGGCGTCGCCGTGCTCTTCCTCATCCAGGGCGCCCCCGACCTCGCCCTCACCCAGTTCCTCATCGAGACGCTGGCGCTGGTGATCTTCGTGCTCGTGCTGCGCCACCTCCCCGACCGCTTCGAGCCCGCGCCGTGGCGGCTGCGGGAGGGGGCCCGCTGGGTGATCGCCGGAGGCATGGGCGCCTTCGTGGCCGTCTTCGTCCTCGTGGCCGCCGCCGCCCGCACCCAGCCGCCGGTGTCGGACGAGTACCTGGCCCGGGCCCTTCCCGAGGGCGGCGGGCGCAACGTGGTGAACGTCATCCTCACCGACTTCCGCGGCCTCGACACGATGGGCGAGATCACCGTCCTGCTCGTGGCCGGGGTCGGCATCGCCAGCCTTGTGATGGCGGGCTGGCGCCGAGGGGAGCAGCGGTGACGGCGCCCCAGGGCCGCCGCCCCGCCGCTGAGCCCCCCGCCCCGGGGACGGGCCGTGAGCGGTCGCTGATCCTCGAGACCGGCGTGGGGGCCGTCTTCCACACCGCCCTGCTGTTCTCGCTGTTCCTGCTCTTCGCCGGCCACAACGCACCCGGCGGCGGCTTCGTCGGCGGCCTGGTGGCGGGCGCCGCCTTCGTCCTGCTCTTCGTCGAGGGTGGGCCCGAGAAGGTCGAGCG
>DATLGZ010000414.1:0-2277 GCA_035540235.1 Acidimicrobiales bacterium
GTGGTGGACGGCCCGGGGCCCGCGGGGGCTGCGGCGCCCCGGGCCGCCACGTTCTGGGGTGGGGCCTGGCCGGGGAGGCGGCTGGCCACCGCGCCGCCGGCGGCGGCCATGGCCACCACCGCGGCCAGCGCTCCCACCCGGCCCCGGCGGCGGCGCCGGCGGCGGCGGGCCCCCTCGGCGTAGACGTGGGCGAGGAGCTCGTCGTGGCTGCGGCGGCGGGGGAGCGGGTCAGGCCCGGCGGAGGGCAACGGGCACCTCCTCCGGCGGGAACTGGCGGCGCAGCCGCTGGGTGGCGCGGTGGCAGTGGGCCTTGACCGTGCCGGCGGAGATGCCCAGGGCGCGGGCCACGTCGTCCTCGCTGAAGTCGGCCAGGTAGCGCAGCACGACCACCGACCGCTGGCGGCTGGGCAGGGCGTTGAGGGCGGCGGCCAGCGCCACCCGCAGGACGGTCGTCTCCTCGGTGTCGACCACCCGGGGAAGCTCGGGGGTGGGCCGCTTGCGCCGGACCGCGTCGATCGCCAGGTTGGCGGTGACCCGGAGGATCCAGCCGACCCGGCCGGGCTCGTCCCTCAGCCGGTCCCAGCGGGCGTAGAGCCGGGCGAAAGCCTCCGCCGCGATGTCCTCGGCGGCGTGGGCGTCGCCGACCACCCGGAAGGCGACGCGCTGGGCGAGGGGGAAGGCGTCGGCGAAGAGCGCCTCGAAGTCCGGGTCCCGCTGGTCAGCCCCGCCCACACCAGTTCAACGCCCCAGGCGCCGCTCCGGTTGACGGCGGGGTCAGGCCGGCTCCTGCCACCGGGTGGGCGCCAGCCCGTCGACCTGGCGGACGAACTGGTCGAGGAACCAGCGGCGGAACGCCAGGGCCCGCGGCGGGGTCGACAGGGTGAGCAGCTCGTCGCCCTGGCGGCAGAACTCGTCGGCCTCGTCGAGGGCGGCGGCGAGGGTGAGGCACGCCTCCTTGACGGCGGCGGGGACCAGGTAGTGGAGGTCGACGGTGGCCAGCCCGCGGGCCAGAGCGTCCTGGAGCTGGGCCTCCTGGGCGACGGTGAAGCTGCTGAACTGGCCGCGCACCTCCTCCGCCAGCGCCAGCAGGCGTTGGGGCACGTGGCGGGCGCCCTCGCCGCCGCTCTCGAGGAGCAGGGTGAACTCCCGCATGAGCTCGTCGCCGTGCTCGGACGCCTCCCGGTAGGCGTCCATCGGCATGGCGAGGATGTGGACCTCGACCAGAGCCGGGACCGGCTCCGACTCGCTCACGGCCCGGCCCGCACCAGCCGGGACCGCAAGTGAGACTCGGCCCGGTTCGACCGCCCGCCGGCCGGCCGCCGGGCGCCCCCGCTCCTGCCACGGGGCCCGGGCCCGCTCCCGCCAGGGTCGAGGGGCTGGAAGGAGTCGAGGTCCAACGGCGGAAGGTCGGCAGCGGCGGAGCTGCCGGCTCCGGCGGGCGTGGACTCGTCGAGCTCGAACCAGACGCCCTTGCCGCTGGCGGTGGCGCGCACGCCCCAATCGGCCGCCAGCCGCTCGACGAGCATGATCCCCCGGCCGGTGGTGGCCATCGAGGAGTAGTGCTTGCGGGCGGGAGCCCGGGGGTCGTCGTCGTGGACCTCGATGCGCAGCCTGTGGGAGTCGCGGTGGACGACCACCCCGATCGGCGTCCCGGCGTGGAGCACGGCGTTGGCCACCAGCTCGCTCACCAGCAGGGCGGCCACGTCCACCATGCCGTCGCACTCCCACTTCCGAAGCGTGGCGTCCACGAAGCGGCGGGCGCGGCCTGCGCTCGCCGGATCGGCCGGGAAGTCGGCCCTGACCTCGGTCGGTTCGGCTATGGGGAGCATTGTACGAACCCTGCGCGGGGGAGTCGCGCCAAACCCCCTTCGTCTTCGCAAAATCGGGGTTATGCTCCCGAAAAATCATGGAACTGTCACTCACGAGAGGCGAGCGCGAAACGCTGAAGGCGATCTACCGCCTGTTCCACGACGGGCGCGAGGCCCACACCGGAACCCTGGCCGAGTCCCTCAAGGTCTCCCCGGGCACCGTGACCGCCACCGTCAAGCGGCTGGCCGAGCGGGGCCTGCTCGACCACAAGCTCTACAAGGGGGTCGAGCTGACGTCGGCCGGGCAGCGGGCCGCAGTGGGGGCCATCCGGCGCCATCGCATCGTCGAGCGGTTCCTCGCCGACATGCTGGGCTACGCCTGGAACGAGGCCGACCGCCTGGCCGCCACCTTCGAGCACGAGCTCCCCCAGGAGGTGGAGGACCGCCTCTACGTCGCCCTCGACCGGCC
>DATLGZ010000415.1:0-9336 GCA_035540235.1 Acidimicrobiales bacterium
CGGAGCCGGAGGCTGGTGGTGGCGGTGGCGGGCGTCGTCGCCCTGTGGGCGGCGGGCAGCGGGCTGTCGGTGGCCCAGATCACGCCGGCGATCACCAGCGCACCGCCGCCGGCCGGCGTGGTGGGCCAGAGTTACCTCCACCAGTTCACGGCCAGCGGCTTCTCACCCGACCCCACCTTCTCGGTGACCAGCGGCGCACTGCCGCCCGGGCTCACCCTCGCCCCCACCGGGTTCGTGACCGGAGCGCCCACCGCGGCCGGCTCCTACCCCGCCGAGGTGTGCGCCAGCAACGGCGTCGTCGCCCCTGCGTGCCAGACGTTCACCATCTCCATCGCCAAGCGGGCGTCCTCGATGCTCGCCAGCCTGTCGCCTGGCGGCCCCGTGGGCACCACGGTCACCGCCACCGCCAGCCTGGTCGGCGCCTACCTCCCCACCGGGTCGGTCACCTTCCGCCTGTACAGCGACGCCGGCTGCACGGCGCAGGTCTTCGAGTCCACCAACGTGCTCGCCGCCGACGGCACGGCCACGTCGAGCCCCTTCACCCCGGACGGCCCGGGCACGTACCGGTTGGTGGCCGCCTACAGCGGCGACGCCAACAACAACCCGGTGACCTCGGCCTGCGGGGCCGGCGAGGTGGTCATCACCGGCGGCACCACCTCCACCTCGTCGACGACCACCACCTCCACGGTGCCGCCGACCACGACCAGCTCCACCGTGGCGCCCTCGACCACGTCCACCGTCGGCCCCACCTCGACCTCGACCTCCACGTCGACCTCCACCTCGACCTCGACCTCGACCACCACGCCTCCCACGGGCACCACCAGCTCCACCTCCTCGACCAGCTCCTCCACCACGTCGTCGTCGCTCCCGCTCTCGACCACGTCGACGACCACGGCCTCGACCACCACCACGGTCGTGGCGACCTCCACCTCGTCGACCTCGTCCACGTCCACCACCGTGGGCCCCTCGACCACCACCACCTCCGTGGCCGCCACCTCGACCACCGCCACCACGGCGGCCACCACGTCCACGACGGCGTCAACCTCGTCGACGTCCACCACGGTGGCCACGCTGGCCTCGACCACCACGACGACCGTGCCGGCGGGCACCCCGAGCGCCCAGCTCAGCGCGCAGCAGGCGGCGCCGGGCGACTCGCTGGCGCTGACCGGGAGCGGCTTCCCGCCGGGCAGCTCCCTGGCCGCCCAGCTGTTCAGCGAGCCGGTGCTGCTGGGTACGACCACGGCCGACGCGGCCGGGGCCTTCGCCATGACGGTGACCATCCCCCACGACACGTCGCCGGGCCCCCACACCGTGCGGGTCGGCGTGGTGGGCGGAGGGCCTTCGGTGGAGGTCGGCCTGCTGGTGACCGCCCCGCACCACCGGGCGGCCGCGGTGACCACCGGCGTGCTGTCCCGGACGGGCGGGGCCTTCGGGCGGACGGCCACGCTGGCGCTGGCCCTCGTCGTCCTGGGCTTCGGCCTGGTCGGCCTGGCCTGGCGGGACGGCCGGGCGGCCGTGCCCGGCTTCGGGCGGCGGAACCGGTGGCCGGCCCGGCGCCGGTGGTGGTGACGCCGGCCGGGCGGCCTCAGGCCGAGTAGGTAGGCTCCCGCCGGTTGCCGGCGATGGCCCTGCGGGCCACCACCGCGCCGGCGGCGAGGAGCACGAGCACGGCGGCGCCGATCAGCCAGGGCGCCAGCGAGGCGTCGTCGTCGGTGCTCACCGCCGGGCCGGCGTCGGCCGCCGGGTTGTCACGGCCGCCCTGGGCGTCGCCGCCCTGCTGGGTGGGGTTGACGTTGTTGTCGGGGCCGCCCTGGCCGGCGGGGATCCCGGGAAGGGTGGTCACCGTCTGGGCGGTCGCCGCGGGGGCGAGCCCGAGGAGAAGGCTGAGGGTGGCGACGGCGAGTACGGCGGTCATTCTGCGCATGGGCGGCCTCCGGGTCGGTTCAGCCGGGCTGCCGTGGGACTACCCGCCGGTTTCCGGCGACAAACGGCGCTCAGCCGGGGAAGGGCCCGTGGGCCAGCTTGTGGCCGGCGTCGGTCCAGGCCTTGGTGCCGCCGTCGACGTTGTAGGCCTCGATGCCCCGGTTGCGGTAGAAGTCGGCGGCCCGCTGGCTGCGGGGGCCGGTGTGGCAGATCACGTACACCGGCCCCTCGCTGGGGATCTCGCCGGTACGGGCCACCACGTCGGCCAGGGGGATGAGCTTGGCGCCCGGCACGTGGCCGGCCTCGTACTCCTCGGGCTGGCGCACGTCGACCAGGGGGACGGGGCCATCGGCGATGGCCGCCGCCAGTTCTTCGATGGTGACGAGGGGCGCGATCATGGGTGGCTCTCCTGGGGCGGGCGAAGGTAGCGGAGGTCGGCGCCGGTCACCGGCCCGATGGCTGCGCCGGCCACGGCGGCCGACATCACCACCAGGCGGGCCCGGGCCTCGGCGCAGGGGTGGCCGGCGGCGTCGACGATGCGGGCCCGGGCGGTGACCGCGGTGTCGGTGCGCTCACCGACCGTGGCCTCGACGACGTGGTCCTCGTCGATGCGGACAGGCCGGTCGAAGGTGGTGGCGGTGGACTGGACCACGGCGAAGCGCTCGGCCAGGGCGATGGCGGCCCAGGCCATGGCCTCGTCGAGGATGGCCAGCAGCACGCCGCCATGCACGTAGTGGGGGGCGCCCGAGTGCTCGGCGCCCAGGCGGAACCGGGCGGTCACCACGCCAGCGTCGTCGTCGTGGAAGAACGGGATGCGCAGGCCCTGGGGGTTGTCCGGCTCGCAGACGAAGCAGTTCGACTCGAACCCCCACGCCGCGTTGGTCAGGGGGCGCCGGGCCATACCAGCCACGTTAGAGGAACTCCAGAACCAGGGCGCGATGGTCCGAGAGGGCCAGCTCGGGCGTGGAGACCGCCCGCACGACCGGGAGCAGGCCGTGGCCGAGGGCGTGGTCGAGCTGCATCGAGGGGCTGGCGCCGGGGAAGGTCCTGGCCCTGGCCAGCGCCCGCCAGCCGGTGGCGCGGGCCGGCAGCCGGCCGGGCACGTTGAGGTCGCCCAGGAGCACGCAGGGCAGGCCCAGGGCGGCGAGGTGGCGGGTGACCCGCCGGAGCTGGGCCAGGTTCCACCCGGGGACGAACGACAGGTGGGTGGTGGCCACGGCCAGCGGCCCGTACGGGCTCTCCACCTCGGCGGCCAGGGCGACGCGGGGCTCGTCGGGCAGCAGGATGAACCGGCCCCGCCCGCCGGGCACCGCCACCGGCGCCCGCACCTTGGCCGCCCGTAGCCGCACCACGTGCCAGGCCCGCACCGGCAGGCGGGAGACGAGGCCGACGCCGTAGCCGGGCTCCCCGGCGCCGTCGCCGTCGCCGGCCGCCCGCCAGGTGGCGCCGGGCTCGCCGACCAGGGCCGGCTCGAAGCGCCAGGCCGCGGCCCCCATGCCCTCGGCCACGGCCGCGGTCTGGTCGACGCAGCCCGAGCGGGCCTGGAAGCGGTCGATCTCCTGGAGGGCGAGCACGTCGGCCTCGAGCGACCGGCAGGCGTCCACCAGCCGCTCGGTCGACACCGTGCCGTCGGCCAGCGACCGGCCGTGGAGGACGTTGAAGGTGGCGAGGCGCGTGTCAGCCGCCGTAGTTCATCCGGGTGTCCTCCATGCGCAGCGGCGGGACGTCCTCGGCCTTCTGGAAGCCGGCGTCGGCCACCTCGCCCAGGAAGAGGGTGTGGCTGCCCAGGTCGACCTCGCGCTGGACCCGGCAGTCGACCCAGGCCACCGCCTGGTCGAGGATCGGGGCGCCCGTGGGGCCGTCGTGGTACGGGAAGCCGTTCAGCGTGCGGGCCCCGGCGTCGACCTCCACCGGCTTGGTGAACTTGCGGACGATGGCCCGGTCCTCCCGGTCGACCACGTTCACGCTGAACACCCGGCCCTCGGCGATCAGCTCGTGGGTGAGCGCCGGCTTCTCGACCGACACGGCCACCAGCTTGGGGTCGGAGCTGACCTGGGTGGCCCAGTTGGCCGTCATGGCGTTGCGCCGCTCGCCGGCCCGGCTGCCGATGACGTAGAGCCCCGAGGGCATGGTCCACAGGACCCGCCGCCGCAGCTTGTCGTACTCCTCGGGGTCGCGCCCCTCGGGCACGGGGCCGACGATTCCAGTTTGCAGGGGCATGGCGGCAACCTAGCGGCCGGGCGCCAGGTCCTCGATGGCCCGGGCCAGCTGGAGGTCCTTGGCCGTGACGCCGCCCTCGCTGTGGGTGCTCAGGGCCACCCGGACCTTGTCGTAGCGGATGTCGAGGTCGGGATGGTGGTTGGCCGCCTCGGCCGCGTACGACAGGCGGACGACGAAGGCGATGGCCCCGGCGAAGCCGTCGCGCCTGTAGTCCTTGGCGATCGTGTCGCCGTCGCGGTCCCAGCCGGGCAGCTCGGCCAGCCCGGCCTTGATCTCGTCGTCGGAAAGCGTTGCCATCAGGCTCCGTCCTCTCCCCTCCGAAAAGGGTTTGGAATAGTTCACCAAGCTAATTAGTTTGGGAAACCAATGGCGACCCCATCCGCTCCCCTGCCCACCGTCTCCGAGGCCGAGCTGGCCTCCCGGCTGCGGCTGGTGGTCACCCGGCTCTCCCGGCGCCTGCGCACCCAGCTCCCCGGCGACCTTACGCCTTCCCAGCTGGCCACCCTCTCAAGCGTCGACCGGCTGGGCCCGATCACCCTGGGCGAGCTGTCGGCGGTCGAGCGGGTCAAGCCGCCCACCATGACGAAGATCGTGGCCTGCCTCGAGGAGCAGGGCCTGGTGAGCCGCACCGTCGACCCCGCCGACCGCCGGGTGGCCCGGGTGGACGCCACGGCCGAGGGCAGCCGCTTCCTCGACCGCAGCCGCCGCCAGAAGGACCAGTACCTGGCCGAGCGCCTGCGCGACCTCGACCCCGCCGACCGGGCCGCCCTGGAACGGGCGGCCGGCGTGCTCGAGCGCCTCCTGGAGGGCGCCTAGTGACGGCGAGCGGCGCGGGAGGCCGGTCCAGGGGCGCAGCCGCGCTGCGGGCGGGGGCCGCCCGCACCTTCCGGTCGCTGCACATCCGCAACTACCGCCTGTTCTTCTTCGGCCAGCTGGTGTCGGTCACCGGCACCTGGATGCAGCAGGTGGCCCAGACCTGGCTGGTCCTGAACCTGACCGACAGCGGCGTGGACCTTGGGATCACCGTCGCCCTCCAGTTCCTGCCCATGCTCCTGTTCGGCATGTGGGGCGGGCTGCTGGCCGACCGCTCCGACAAGCGGCGCCTGCTGATCGCCACCCAGGCCGCGGGCGGGCTGCTGGCCCTGGCCCTGTGGGCCCTGGTGGCCACCGGCACCGTCGCCCTGTGGCACGTGTACGTCCTCGCCTTCCTGCTCGGCATGGTGACGATGGTGGACATGCCCACCCGCCAGTCGTTCGTGATCGAGATGGTGGGCCCCGGCGAGGTGCCCAACGCCGTCGGCCTCAACAGCGCCATGTTCAACACCGGGCGCATCCTGGGCCCGGCGGTGGCTGGCGTGGGCATCGCCTCCCTCGGCCTGGCCCCCGCCTTCCTGGCCAACGCCCTGTCCTACCTGGTGGTCATCGGCGCCCTGGCGGCCATGCGGCCCGAGGAGCTGTTCCGGAAGGCCCCGGCGCCCCGCCAGCGGGGCGAGGTCCTGGCCGGCATCCGCTACGTGTGGGCCGAGCCGACCCTGCGCTCGACGCTGTTCCTGGTGGCGGTCATCGGCACGTTCGGCTTCAACTTCATCGTCATCCTCCCCCTGCTGGCCAAGTTCACCTTCGAGGGCGGGGCCGGGCTGTACAGCGTGTTCACCTCGGTCATGTCGCTGGGCTCGCTGATCGGGGCGCTGGCCGCGGCCAGCCGGAAGGCGCCGAGCCGGCGGATGCTGGTCGGGGCGGCCGCCGCCTTCGGGGTGCTCATGCTGGCCACCGCAGCCGCCCCCACCGCCCTGGTGGCTGGCGTGCTGCTGGTGGGCGTCGGCCTGGCCGTCATGCTCTTCCTGGCCACGGCCAACACCATCCTCCAGCTGAACTCCGACCCGGCCATGCGGGGCCGGGTCATGGCCTTCTACGGCCTGCTCTTCCTGGGCAGCACGCCGGTGGGCGGCCCGCTGCTCGGCTGGATCGCCGAGCACTGGGGACCGCGGGTGGGCCTGGCCATGGGGGGCACCCTCAGCCTGGTCGCCGCGCTGGCGGCGGTGTCGGCCATCCGGATCCGCCGGCGCACCGGCCCCGTCGCCCCCGGCCCCGAGGCCGGCGAGGTCATCGTGGCCACGTAGCGTCGAGGACGACGACCTCGAAGGGGTCGAGCGCCGGGCCGGGCCGGCGGCCGAACACGGGGGTGACCTCGGCCTCCTGCCACCCGAGGAGGCCGGCCAGGTCGAGTTCCAGGGGCTGGGGCCGGTCGGAGGGGTTGCGCAGGCAGACCGTGCCCTCGTCGCCCCGCCGGGCCACGAAGCCGTAGACCTCGCCCGCCGCCGGGTCGCCCAGCACCATGCGGCTGCGGGCCAGGACGTGCTGGCGGCTGCGGGCCCAGGCCAGGGCGTCGGCCAGGACGGCCCACTCGGCCTCCGACAGCGAGTCGGGCGCCACGTAGAGGTCGTGGTGGAGGGTGCCCCGGCCCGCGGCCAGCCAGCAGTGGCGGGCCCAGCCGCGGGGGCCGCTGGCGTCGTCGCGGTAGCCGGCGGCGGCCGACTCCACGATGCTGAAGATCACCAGGGCGGACACCGGCATGGCCGCTGCGGGTCGGTAGGCATGGAGGCAGCGGTCGAGGTAGGTGTCGAAGCGGTCCAGGCGGGTGCCGGGCCCCTCGGCGGTGGTGTCGTCGAGGCCGCCCCGCCACACGAAGTCCACCGAGGACAGCCACCACGGCGAGGGGTGGGAGCCGATGGTGAAGGCCACCACCGCGTCGGGGCGCACGGCCCGGATGCCGGCCACCAGGTCGACGAAGGCGTCGGCCTGGGCGGTTCGGGCCCCGGGCCCGACGGGATGGCCGTGGCCGACCTCGGCGCAGTCGAAGCGGACGCCGTCGAGCTTCCAGTAGCCGACGCCGGCGGCCGTCCAGCGCCCGAAGGCCTCGGCCAGGTGGGCCCGGTACCTGCGGCCCGCGGTGCACAGCAGGCCGGCCCGCCCGTCGACCTCGAACCCGTGGCCCCCGGCCCAGGCCACCCGCTGGGTGCGGCGGTCGAAGTAGCCGCCGGCCGGGCTCAGCCACAGGCCGATGCCCCCACCCAGGGCCTCCATGCCGCCCGGGAAGCGGGAGGGCGCCATGCGCCCCCACAGGCCGGTGGCCGCCTCCCACTCGCCGTCCCACGGGTCGTCGAGGCAGACGAAGTCCAGCGGGAGGCGGTGGCGGGCGGCCACTGCGGCGAACCCTTCCACCTCGGCCCGCACCGTGGCCTCGTCCATGCGGCCGGCCTCGCCCAGGTGGTACCAGTTGTTCGACAGGGCGACGAGGCGGGGCGGGTTGGGGCGCAGGGTGTCGAGGTAGTCCCAGAACGCCTCCAGCCCCCCCACCCCCAGCACCGCGGCCGGCGTCCGGGCCGGCAGGTCGGCGGCCATCGGCAGGCCCAGGGTGACGCCCGTGCCGGCACCGGCCAGGTTCTCGGCCATGGGGTGCTCGACGCCGGCGAAGAACCCGGGGCCGAACACCGGCTGGCCCAGGCCGACGGGGCCGGCGTTGTAGGGGACCGGCTCGCCGGTGGAGGTGGGCCCCTCGGCGGCCAGGGCGGGCCAGCGGTCGAGCTCGACGTGCTCCAGCCGGCCCCGGCCGGTCACCTCGGCCCACTTGCGGACCACGCCGGCGCCGGCGTCGGCCTCGACGACCACCCGGACGGCGATCCCGGCGCCCTCCAGGCGCCAGGCCAGCCGCCCGGGCGCCTCCTCCACGCCGGTGGCGGCCAGGTCGCCGTCGGTCAGGCGCCGGCCGTCGACGGTGAGGGACAGCTCGGGGCCCCCGCCCAGAGCCACCTCCCGCCCGTCGACCACCGCCGCGGTGGTGCACGGGCGGCCGCCGTGCACCTCGAACACCCGGGCGATGCGGCCGGCGCCGACCCTCACAGCAGCTCGAGGAGGCGCAGCTGGTTGGCGGCCCGGCGCAGGTTGTGCCCGGGGCCGTCGACCCGGAAGTACACGTCGCCCCGGAGGTGGTCGGTGAGGAAGCGGGCCGCCGACTCCAGGGCCATGAGCGGCCCGGCCCTGGGCAGCAGCGCCACCTCGGAGGGGGTGAGCCACGCGGCCCCGGCCCGGGCGTAGCCGCCGAGCACGGCGTCGACCAGGTCGTGCCGCACCTCGAGGGCGTAGGGGTCGCCGTCCTCACCCAGGGCGGTGGCGCCCGAGCGGACCAGGTCGCCCACGTCGAACAGCACGGTGCCGGGGCCGACGGTGTCCAGGTCGACCAGGCACAGGGCCCGGCCGGTGGCCTCGTCGAAGAGGATGTTCTCGGTCTTGGCGTCGTTGTGGACGGTGCGCTCGGGGAGGCGCCCGTCGCCCCGGGCCGCGGCCACCTCCTCGGCCAGGGGGCGGTGGGCCAGGACGGCGTCGACCAGGTCGCCGCAGCCGGCGGCCCGGCCCGCGGTGTCGGCGGTACGGGCCGCCTCGAGGGCGTCGAGCCGGCCGGCCACGTCGTGGAAGCCGGGGATGGCCTCGGGCGGCGGCGGGTGGAGGTCGGCCAGGTCGGCGACCAGGCGGGCGGCGGCGGCCGCGGCCTCGGCGGCCTGGGCCGGGCCCTCGAGGTACTGGAAGGTCCGGGCCCCGTCGATGAAGTCGAGCGTACGCCAGGCCCCGCCGCCCTCGTCGAGGGCGAAGGGCCGCCCGTCGGCGGCCGGCCGCAGGCGCAGGGCCCGCCGGGGATCCGGCGCCCGGGCGGCCAGGTGCCCCGTGACCCGGGCGAAGCTGTCCATGAGCGCGTCCGGGTCGGGGAAGACCGAGGTGTTCAGCCGCTGGTGCACGTACCGGACGGCGCGGCCGCCGGGGGCGGCGTAGGTCGCCCGGAACGTGCGGTGGATGTGTCCCCGGCCCAGGGGGCGGAGGTCGACAAGGGCTGCCTGGATCCCGAAGCGCCGGCCGAGGCCGGGGGGAAGACCGTGGTCGCTCAGCGGCCTCCCGGCCGCCGGCTCCGGCGGCCGCCGCCCGGTGGGGGCTGCGGTTGCCGCATGATGGCCGTGGCCGCGTCGAGGGCGGCCGCGTCGAGGGCGCCGTTGGTATGGGCGGGCCGGTAGGCCGGCTCGACGATCCTGGCCTCAAGCACCGGCGGCGGGCCGGCCTCCGGCTCCGCCTGCGGGGGTGGCGCGGGCGGTGGGGCCGGCCGCGGCGTGCGATCACCGACCCAGTCGTCCCAGGCCAGGTCGATGT
>DATLGZ010000416.1:0-2577 GCA_035540235.1 Acidimicrobiales bacterium
GTCGATCGTGGGGGGGGGAGGAGAAGCGCTCGCCCCTCGACTTCGCCCTCTGGAAGCTGGCCAAGCCGGGGGAGCCGAGCTGGCCGTCGCCGTGGGGCGACGGGAGGCCGGGCTGGCACACCGAGTGCGTCGTGATGTCGCTCGGCCTCCTGGGCGACGGCTTCGACATCCACGGCGGCGGCCAGGACCTGGCCTTCCCCCACCACGAGAACGAGCGGGCCCAGGCGGTGGCCGCCGGCCGCACCTTCGCCCGCCACTGGGCCCACAACGGCTTCGTGGAGACGGGCGGCGAGAAGATGTCGAAGTCGCTCGGCAACGTGACGGACCTCACCGGGCTGGTCGCCGCCCACGACCCGCGGGCCTACCGCCTGCTCGTCCTGCGCTCGCACTGGAGGGCCCCGCTGGACGTGACCGAGGCCACCGTCGAGCAGGCGGTCAACTCCCTCGCCGGCCTCGACGACTTCTCCCGCCGCACCGCCGACCTCCCGGCGCCGGCGGCCGGCGACGCCGGCCAGGCCCTGCTGGCCCGCTTCCGGGATCGGATGGACGACGACCTCGACTCCCCGGGCGCCATGGCGGCCGTCTTCGAAGGCGTCCGCGCCGCCAACCGGGCCCTCGACGCCGGCGACGCAGAGGGCGCCGCCGGCCTGGCCGCCGCCGTACGGGAAGCGACCGCGGCCGTGGGCCTGGTCCTCGCCGGCAAGGAGGAGGTGCCGCCCGAGATCACCGCCCTGGTCGAGCGGCGGGAGGCGGCCCGCCAGGCCCGCGACTTCGCCGCCGCCGACGCCCTGCGGGACGAGCTAGCAGCCGCCGGATGGGCCGTCGAGGACACGCCGCAAGGGCCTCGCCTGCACCGGCGGCCGTAGCTCCTCGGGGGCGCTTGCTCGACAACCGGTTTGTCGGTCCGGGGGACCGCAAGCGCCCAGCTGCTCCGGGGGCTGCGCCCCCGCCGCACGGCTGCGCCGTGCTCCCCCATCCCCGCCCGGCTCGCTGGCGCTCGCTCGGTCGGACGGCGCTTGCTCGACAACCGGTTTGTCGGTCCGGGGGGCCGCAAGCGCCGTAGTCCCCCGTGCTAGGGTCACCGTCCCGAGGAAGCGCTGAACCCTGTGGTCTGGCGCGTCCTCAGCGGCATCGGCAGTGCTTTCTGGTGAAGGGCTTGCTGGTGAAGGTGAAGTGCGTCGACAAAGGGGGATCGCCAACGTGGCGACCGTCATGGGTACGGTGAAGTGGTTCAACGCCGAGAAGGGCTTCGGGTTCATCGCCCAGCCCGATGGAGGCGGCGACGTGTTCGTCCACCACTCGGCCATCGACATGAGTGGGTACCGCACCCTCGAAGAGGGTCAGCAGGTGCAGTTCGAGGTGCAGCAGGGCCCCAAGGGCCTCATGGCGACCAACGTCAAGCCGGTGTAGCCCTCAGCCGGCCACAGCTCACTCCACACCCGCACCACCCGCATCCCGGCCGCGTCGCTGCTCAAGACCGCTCTCCCCGCTCGGGGTCTTCGCGTTCCGCGGCCTTGACGCCGTAGGCGATCACGATGGCGGGGGCCAGCAGCAGCGAGCCCACCGCCAGGCACACGATCACGACCGTGACGAGGGCGGGAGGGAACTGCGCCAGCGTGGCGGCCACGAAGGCCACCACCGCCACCCCGAACAGCCCGTAGCCGGCTCGCTTGGCCCGACCGGCGGCGGCCCCGATGCGCCGCCGGCGCGCCCGCACGGGGTCGGGAGGGTCGCTCGTTACCATGGCCCCCCGTTGCTCGCCCTGCCCACCCGCACGCTCAGCTGGTCGCGGCCGCTCCTGATGGGCGTGGTGAACGCCAACCCCGACTCGTTCTCCGACCCGGGGCCGCGCACGCTCGACTCCGTGGTGGCCCGAGCCGTGGCGCTGGTGGCCGACGGCGCCACCGCCGTCGACGTGGGGGCCCAGTCGGCGATCACCAACCGCCCTCCTGTGCACGCGGCGCGGGAGGCCGCCCTGGTGGCCCTCGCGGTCGAACGCATCCGCCAAGCGTGCCCCGCCGCCGTCGTGTCCGTCGACACGTACAAGCCGGCGGTGGTGGAGGCGGCCCTGGCTGCCGGGGCCGACCTGGTCAACGACGTATCGGGCCTGGCCGACCCCGCCGTGGCCCGCCTGTGCGCCGCCGCCGGCGCCGGCCTGGTCGTGATGCACACCGCCGCCCCGCCCCTGACCCGCCGCCAGGACCCCGCCCTCTACCCCGACGGCGTGGCCGCCGAGGTGGCCGCTTTCCTTCGGGCCGCTGTCGAGCGGGCGACGGCCGCCGGCCTGCCCTTCGAGTCGATCGTGGTCGACCCCGGCGTGGACTTCACCAAGACGCCGGCCCAGACCGTCTCGCTGCTGCGTGACCTCGCCCCCATCGTGGCCCTGAGCCGGCCTGTGCTGCTCGCCCTGTCCCGCAAGGACTTCGTGGGCGCCCTGACCGGCCGGCCGCCCTCCCGCCGAGACGCCGGCACCCTCGGCGCCGTCGCCGCCCTGGCCGGCGTGCCGGGCCAGATCCTCCGCGTCCACGACGTGGCCGCCGTGCGTGACTTCCTGGTGGTCCGCGACGCCATCGAGGG
>DATLGZ010000417.1:0-1601 GCA_035540235.1 Acidimicrobiales bacterium
CGAACACCAGCAGCCGCTCGCAGTCGGCGCGCTGGGGGCGGCGGCGATGCGGTCGCGGGTGCCGACGACGGGCACGCCCATGATGCGCAGGTTCTTCTTGCGGGGGTCGTCGTCGAGCAGGGCCACCGGGAGGTAGGCGCCCTGGGGGTTGGACAGCATGGCCCGGAGAATCTTGGCCCCCGCCTCGCCGGCGCCGAACACCAGCAGCCGCTCGCAGTCGGCGCGCTGGGGGCGGCGGCGGCGCTCGTCGGTGAGCCGCCAGGCGTAGCGGCCCGCGCCCATGAGGACCAGGGCCATGACGCCCGCCGCCACCGGCACGCTGCGGGGCACCAGTTGGGGGTCGAGGAGGCCGTTGGCCAGGAAGCCCAGCGCCGAGGTCAGCACCACGCTCTGGCCCAGGGCCAGCGCCTCGTCGAAGCTGCCGAAGCGCCACCGGCCCCGGTACATGCCGAACAGGGTGCCTGCCGCCAACTGGCCCACCACCACGACGGGAAGGAACAGGGCCACGCCCCCGAAGTCGGCGTTGCCGACGCTGAAGTCGTAGCGGAGGGTGGTGGCCACCGCCAGCGCCACGGCCCAGCACCCGGCGTCGTAGAGGGCCTGGAGCAACGTGCGGTACCGCTTCAGCTGCTGCGTGTTCAACATGTGGCCGCCACTCTGTCGTCCGAACCGCCCAGCCGCGGTCGAATCGTAACAGAGCGATGCCCGGCCACGCCCCGGACTCCGGTTTGGAGGGCGACAGGGCCGGGTAGAGCGCGGCAGATCGCTCACTGCCAAGAGTTCGCCTGCTCCATCGCCGACGGCTGCACCCACGCCATGTCGGTGCGAGACGCCGAATCGTGTGGCTGTGACGCCTGCGGCGTCGTGTGCCGGGGCCGCTTCCCCGGTTGCACCAAGGTGTGGGAGCGGGGTCGCAACGAGGCGATCACTCCCTTCACCCCCGCCGACGAGGTCGTCTTCTCGCCCGATCCCGGCGGGCCCTTCCGGCCTCCGCCGCTCGCCCGCGGGATTGAGGCGGAAACGGAGGCGGCCGGGCTCGCCGATCTGGTCGAGCGGCTGGAGGAGTGCGTGACCCTGCTATCCCGGCCCGCCAACCCCCGGCCCCGACGCCGGTCCCGGCGGCGGGGCATCGGCGTGCTCCAGTGGGTCGACAAGGGCGCCATGCCGCCGCGGCGGAACGGGAGGGCGCGACCGGCCCGCTAGCGTGCGGCGCATGCGGGCACTGGTCACGGGCGGCGCGGGATTCATCGGATCGGCGGTGGTGGATGCACTGCTCGCCGAAGGGCACGACGTGCGGGTGCTCGACGACCTGTCGAGCGGGTTCCGGGAGAACGTCGACGGGCGGGCCGAGCTGGTGGTGGGCGACGTGGCCCGCTACGACACCGTGCGCGACGCCGTGGACGGGGCCGAGATGGTCTTCCACCAGGCCGCTCTCCGGGCGGTGCTGCGCTCGGTGAACGACCCGCTGGCCACCGATAGGGCCAACACCCACGGCACCCTCACCGTGCTCAAGGCCGCCGCCGACGCCGGAGCGCGGCGGGTCGTCTCCGCCTCGTCCAGCAGCGTCTACGGCGGCGCCGACGTGCTGCCCACCCCCGAGT
>DATLGZ010000418.1:0-3033 GCA_035540235.1 Acidimicrobiales bacterium
CGACGCCTGTGGCGCGCCCTGGCCGGCGACCATCCCCGACGGTCCCAGCTTCTTCCGCTTCTCCGACGGCGACGAGCTGGCGCGGCTCCTCGGCGGCGCCGGGCTGGCCGACGTGGCCGTCACCACCACCGCCTTCGACCACCGCATCGCCACGGGCCGCCAGCTCTGGGACTGGGTGATCGGAGGGACGGTGCGCACCGCCGCCGTCGTCCTCGGCCAGCCCCCGGGCGCTCAGGAGCGGATCCGCCAGGTGTTCCTGGAGCGGGTGGAGCGCCACCGGCGGGGGGCCTCGCTGGTGGTGCCGGTATCGGTGAAGGTGGCGTCGGGCTCGGCGCGGTGAGTGACCTGTGCCTGGCGCGGGGGCAGGGCCCCCCTCAGGCCGCCAGCCGCAGCAGGCCCGAGAGGTTGCGTACCAGGGCGTCCAGGTCGAGGGTCTTGTCGAGCAGGCCCAGGGTCTGGTCCAGCTCCGTCTCGGGGATGTCGGCCTGGTCGGCCGACGTCAGCAGCACGATGGCGGCACCCGGGGCGGCAGCCCGGAGAGCGGACAGGGCCTGCAGGCCGCCCATGCCCGGCATCATGAGGTCGAGCAACACCAGCTCAGGCTGGTGGAGGGCGGCCGCTGCGATCGCCTCCCGCCCGTCAGCCGCCTCCCCGACCACGGTGAAGTGCCCGTCCAGCTCCATGGCCAGGCGGATGGCGGCCCGCAGCTGGCTCCTGTCGTCCACGAGGAGAGTCCGGACGGCCCTCCCCCCGGCCGGCCCGCCCGGGTGGCCCGCCGCCCCTGGCCCGAGGAAGGTGGCCGACGGGGTCAGCCAGGCGTCGACGTCCTCGAACGCGGCCGGCCGTCGCCAGTTGAAGCCCTGGGCCAGGTCGCAGCCGAGCACGGTGAGGGCCTCGAGCTGCTCCATGGTCTCCACCCCCTCCGCCACCGCCTCCAGGCCCAGGGCGTGGGCCAGGCTGATGACGCTGGTCACGATGGCCGTGTTCTGGTCGTCCACGCCCAGGCCGGCGACGAAGGACCGGTCGATCTTCAGCTGGTCCACCGGGAACCGCCGCAGGTAGCTCAGGGAGGAGTAGCCGGTGCCGAAGTCGTCGATGGCCAGGCGGACGCCCAGGGCCTTGAGCTCGGCCAGCCGGCGGATGGTCGCCTCGGTCTCGTGCAGGGTGGCGCTCTCGGTGATCTCCAGCGTCAGCAGGGTGGGGTCGAAGCCCGACTCGGCCAGCGCCACCTGCACCTCCTGCACCAGGCGGGGGTGCTGGAGCTGGCGGCTGGAGACGTTCACGCTCATGCCGAAGGGGGGCCGTTCGGGATGGGAGCGCTGGAGGCGCCGGCCCTCCCGGCACGCCTGACGCAGGGCCCACGCCCCGATGGGGACGATCAACCCCGACTCCTCGGCCACCTCGATGAAGTCGCTGGGCGACAGCAGCCCCCGCACCGGGTGGCGCCAGCGCAGCACCGCCTCGAACCCCACCACGGCGCCCGTCCTCAGCTCGACGAGAGGCTGGTAGAAGGTCTCCATCTCGTCGGACTGGACGGCCCACTGGAGGTCGTTCTTGATCATGACCCGCTCCAGGGCCGCCGCCCGCATGGTGGGCTCGAACACCTGGTAGTGGCCCTTGCCCCGGCTCTTGGCCACGTACATGGCGGCGTCGGCCCGGCTCAGGAGGTCGCTGGCGTCGAGCTCCTCCCCCGCCGCCGCCGCCAGCCCCACGCTGGCGCGGGCGGTGACCTGCTCGCCGCCCAGGTCGAACGCGGGCGCCATGGCCGCCAGCACCCGGTCGGCGACCTTGCGAGCCCGCCCCTCGTCGGCCCCCTCGAGCAGGATGGCGAACTCGTCCCCACCCAGGCGGGCCACCGTGTCCTGGGGCCGGACGCAGCTGAGCAGCCGGCGAGCCACGTCCTTGAGCAGCCGGTCGCCGGCGGCGTGGCCGAGGGAGTCGTTGATCCCCTTGAAGTCGTCGAGGTCGAGGAAAACCACCGCCAGCGACTCCCGCTCCCGGCTGGACAGGCAGTGCTCGATTCGGTCGGCGAACAGGCCCCGGTTGGCCAGGCCCGTCAGCTCGTCGTGCAGGGCGCGCCGCCGCAGCTCGGCCTCCAGCGCCTTCCGCTCGCTGATGTCCCGGCTGGTGAGCACCAGCCCCTGGACGCCGGGGTCGTCGGAGAGGTCGTTGAGGGCCGTCTCCACGTAGCGGTAGCGGCCGTCGGCGTGGGCCAGGCGCCACTCGAGGGGGGGCAAGGCCTCTCCTTCCCCGGCGGCGGCGAGGGTGGCCGCCACCGCCTCACGGTCCTCAGGGTGGGCCCAGTCGGCGAAGGGCCGGCCCACCACGTCGCCGGGCTCCCACCCGAACGTCCGCTGCACGGAATCGCTGCAGTAGACGACCGACCCGTCCCCGTCGACGATGGTCACGACATCGCTGGAGTTGCGAGCCAGCGACCGGAAGCGGGCCTCCACGCCCGCGACCGCCTCCAGGGCGGCGCCGGCCAGGGTGGCGATGAACTCGGCCAGCCTCACCTCGTCGTCGCTGAAGAGGTCGCCCAACCCGTGGTGCACGACCGAGAAGCAGGCCACCGGCCGGTTGGCGCAGAAGATGGGCGCGCACAGGACCGACCGCAGGCCGAGGAGGACGACGCTGTCGGCCGAGCCTCCTGCCTCCTCGCCCGACACCACCGGCCCGCCCGCCTCGACCGCCCGCCGCAGCAGCGTCCTGCTGACGGGCTCGTCGGGCAGGGCGAAGGCCGGGAAGCCGGCCGAGCCGTCGCCCACCGCCGTTTCGCCCACCGCCGTGATCTGGCAGCGCTCGCCCCGCAGCAGCGTGAGGGCGGCGTCGACCACCGCGTCGTAGACCGCCCCGGCCGACGGCGCCGAGCCGATCCTGCGCCCCACCTCCAGCAGGGCGTCGAAGCGGTCGGCCAGCGACAGCGAAGCCCGCTCGCTCTCGTCCGGCGGGGCGGAAGGGTCGTCGGGGGCCATGGCCCGCAGGTCGGCCTCGGCCTGGGCCCTCACCTCGGCCGCCCCCGCCCACCCCATGCTC
>DATLGZ010000419.1:0-1882 GCA_035540235.1 Acidimicrobiales bacterium
AGGACAGCGGGGATTACCACCGCAAGCTGGTGGAGTCGGCCCCCGACGCCCTCCTGGTGGTGAACGGGGCGGGGCTCATCGAGCTGGCCAACCGCCAGGCCGAGGTGCTGTTCGGGTACACCCGTGCCGAGCTGGTGGGCAGGCCGGTCGACCTTCTCGTGCCCGAGCGGGCCAAGTCCATCCACCCCACCCACCGGGCTCGCTACTTCACCGATCGGCGGACCCGGCCCATGGGGGTGGGCCTCGCCCTCACCGCCCGCCGCAAGGACGGCAGCGAGGTGCCCGTCGACATCAGCCTGAGCCCGCTCGACACAGAGGCCGGCACCGCCGTGGCCGTGGCCATCCGGGACGTCACCGAGCGGGAGCGGGCCGACAGTGCCCTGCAGGAGGCGTACCGCAAGCTGGCCTCGTCGGTCCGCGACCTGGAGCGCCACGACCGGGAGATGACGCTGGTCAACGAGATGGGCGACCTGCTGCAGAGCTGCATGACCCGGGCCGAGGCGAACGAGGTGATCTCGCGCTACGGCAGCCAGCTGTTCCCGTCCAGCAGCGGGACGATGTTCACGTCGGCCCGCCTCCGCACCGTCTTCGAGGCGGCGGCGGCATGGGGGCCGGCGCTGGGCCAGACCGTGCTCGAGCGGGAGGAGTGCTGGGCGCTGCGGCGGGGCCGCCTGCACGCGGTCGAGAGCAGCGACGGGGGGCCGGTCTGCCACCACGTCGGGCCGGCCCGGCCGGTGCGCTACGTGTGCGTACCGATGATGGCTCAGGGTGAGGCGCTCGGCCTGTTCCACGTTCGCCTGGCCTCTCCGGAAGGCTTCGAAGGGCTGACCTTCGAGTCGCAGCGCACCCTGGCGCTGACGGTGGCCGAGCACCTGGCCCTCGCCCTGGCGAACCTGAGCCTGCGGGAGACGCTGCGCCACCAGAGCGTGTCCGACCCTCTCACCGGCGTCTACAACCGCCGCTACATGCAGGACCACCTGCGCCGCGAGCTCGACCGAGCCGCTCGCGGCCACCGCACCCTGGGGATCGTGCTGGCCGACGTAGACCACCTCAAGGAGGTCAACGACCGCCTCGGCCACAGCGCCGGCGACGAGGCCCTGCGGGCGGTGGCGCGGGTGCTGGAGGAGAGCGTCCGCGAGGGCGACACCGTGTGCCGCTTCGGCGGCGACGAGTTCGTGCTGGTGCTGCCCGACTCCACGCTGGGGGTCACCCAGCAGCGGGCCGAGCAGCTGCGGGAGGCGGTGCGCCGGCTGGGCTTCGGCGCCTCCGACGGCACGTCGCCCATCTCGCTCTCCATCGGGGTGGCCGTCTACCCCGAGCACGGGACTTCGGTCGACGCCATCCTGGCCGCCGCCGACGCGGCCATGTACCGGGCCAAGGACCAGGGCCGCAACCGGGTGGCGTCGGCCGCCGAGTAGCGCCCTCGCTCCGGCGGGGTGGGGGTTTGCCCTTCGCAAATGGGGTATTGAACCGACCGTAGGCGGGACGACGAAGGGAGCGAACCGTGTCGAACGCGTCACGAGGACCCAGCGCGGAAGGGCCCACTTCCAAGGGGCCCAGTTCCAAGGGGCACAGTTCCAAGGGGCTCAGCGCCGAAGACCTGGAGGCCGAGCAGGCCCTGGCCCTGCCCGAGCGGGAGGCGCTCTCCAGGATCGACGTGGGGGCAGGGCTCGGGATCGACAACTTCGCCATGCCCATCAACGAGGCCACCGCCATCAACTACGCCTCGTCGGACTCGATAGCCGTGGCCGACGCCGACCAGATCGTGATCATCACCCAGGCCGACCAGGACTGAAGGAGGACGCCATGAGCGAGCGCCCCGAGCTCACGCCCGACGAGATGGAGGCCGAGTCGGCCGCCGCCCTCCCCGACCGGGAGGCCA
>DATLGZ010000420.1:0-7585 GCA_035540235.1 Acidimicrobiales bacterium
CTGGACGCGCCCGGTCTGGGTGTGGCGGAGGCTCTCGCCGCTCTCCCCCGCGCTCATGCCGGCGCCGTTGACGGCGCCGTCGATGAGCATCTGGTCGATGTAGTCGTAGGTCACGTGGGCCGCGCCCTGGGCGCCCTTGCCCACGGCGTTGACCGCACCGTCGAGCACGCGTTGGTTGGTCCAGTAGGCGGCCTTGGCCATCGGGTACTGGATGGCCCGGACGATCCCGTCGACGAACAGGGCGTCGAGGTAGTACTTGTTCACCAGCACCTTGTGGCCGGTGGCGAACAGCCCGCTCCTGGCGGTCAGGCCCTTGAAGGCCCCCCGCAGGTAGTAGCCGGCCGCCGCCCCCACGCCGGCCAGGGCCACGATCGTCGACAGGGCGGCCAGGCCGACGTTGAAGTCGTGGTGGTGCAGGAAGTGCGGGGCGCCCTCCACCTCGAAGGCCACCCAATCGGTGAAGCGGGCGATGCCGGGGGCGTTGAGGAGGCCGACGACGACCGACAGCCCGGCCAGGATGCGCAGGGGCCACACCATCGAGGGCGGCGACTCGTGGGGGTGCCCGTGGCCCCTGTACTCGCCGGCGAAGATGAGGTAGCAGGCCCGGGTCATGTAGGCGGCGGTCATGAAGGCGCCGACCAGCCCGACGGCCAGGAACAGGGGGTAGCCGTCGGCGTAGGCGCCGTTGAGGATCTCGTCCTTCGACCAGAAGCCGGCCAGCGGTGGGATGCCGGCCAGCGCGATGGAGCCCACGATGAAGGTCCAGAACGTCGTGGGCATGTGTCTTCGCATGCCTCCCATATCGCTCATGTTGTTGGAATGGACGGCGTGGATCAGTGAGCCCGACCCGAGGAAGAGGTTGGCCTTGAAGAAGGCGTGGGTGAAGAGGTGGAAGACCGCCGCCGTCCAGGCCCCCACTCCCAGGGCCATGACCATGTAGCCGAGCTGGCTGACCGTCGAGTAGGCCAGCACCTTCTTGACGTCGTCCTGCACGAAGGCCAGGAGGGCGGCGATGATGACGGTTATCCCGCCGATGAGGGCGACCGGGTTGATCCCGCCCGCCTCGATGTCGAACCCGGTCCAGAACACGCCGTAGAGGCGGGCCACCAGGTACACGCCGGCCACCACCATGGTGGCGGCGTGGATGAGGGCGGACACGGGGGTGGGGCCGGCCATGGCGTCGGGCAGCCACACGTGCAGGGGGAACTGGGCGCTCTTGCCCATGACGCCCAGGAACAGCAGGGCCCCGCCCGCGAACAGCAGCCCCTGCTCGATCCCGCCGGTGAGGGCGAGGAAGTTGAGGTTGGCGATGTCGAAGCTCCGCCCGGCGGCGAAGAACAGCAGGATGATGCCGAGCATGAGGCCGACGTCGCCCACGCGGGTGGTGATGAAGGCCTTGATGGCGGCGCTGGAGTTGGCGCCCTCCTCCCACCAGTGGCCGATGAGCATGAACGAGCACAGGCCCACCAGCTCCCAGCCGATCATCAGCTGGAGGGTGTTGTCGGCCACGACCAGGGTGAGCATGGCCGCGGTGAACAGCGACAGGGCGGCGAAGAAGTAGGTGAACCGCCGGTCGCCGTGCATGTAGCCGGTCGAGTACACGTGCACCATCAGGGAGATGAAGGTGACGACGACCAGCATCATCACCGTCAGCCCGTCGACGTGGATGCCGGCCCCGATGTCGGTCCCCCCGAGCTCGAACCACGTGACGTGCTCGTGGACCGCATGGCGGGGGCCCTCCCGCCCGATCCAGTCGAGGGCCATCACCGCGGCCAGGGCGAAGGAGGCGAGCAGGGCGAGGATGCCGACCTCGGAGCCCTTCTTGGGCAGCTTCTTGCCGAAGAAGAGGATGATGACGAAGGAGATGGCGGGGATGAGGGGGATCAGCCAGGCGTAGCCCAGGATGCCGGCGGCGGGCGGCGGGCCGACGTCGCCAGGGGCGGTCACGGCCAGGAGGGACAGTGTGGGCACCCGCTATCCCTTCATGAGGTCGACCTTGTCGAGGTCGATGCTGGCCCGGTTGCGGAAGATGACGAGCACGATGGCCAGTCCCACGCCCACCTCGGCGGCCGCCACCGCGATCACGAAGAGGGTGAAGACCTGGCCGATCACGGTGTCGTGGAAGGCCCCGAAGGCGATGAGGTTGATGTTGACGGCGTTGAGCATCAGCTCGACCGACATCAGCACCAGCACCCCGTTCTTGCGAGAGAGGACGCCGTAGACCCCCATGCAGAACAGGACCGCGGCGAGGAGGAGGAACTGGTTCAGGTACACGGGCCTCAGTCCCTTCTCGCGATGGCCACCGCGCCGACCAAAGCCGACAGCAGGAGGATGGAGGCGGCCTCGAAGGGGATGAGGTAAGGGCCGAAGATGGCGTCGCTGACCTCGCCCACCTGCTGCACCCGAGCGAAGACGATCTCGTCGCTGCCCCAGGCGTCGATGAGGACGGCGCCGAGGGCGGCGAACAGCAGCAGGGCGACGAGGGCGCCCAACCACCGCTGGTCGTTGTCGACGTCGGCGTCCCGCCCGATCGGGGCCCGGGTGAGCATGACCCCGAAGAGGAGCAGCACCACGATGGCGCCGATGTAGACGAGGATCTGCACGACGCCCACGAACTCGGCGGCCAGGAGGAGGAACTGGCCCGCCGCCCCCGCCAGCACGACGGCGAGGTAGAGGGCGGCCCGCACGACGTTCTTGGTGGTGACCACCCGGAAGCCGGCGGCGATCATCACGAAGGCGAGCACGCCGAAGACGACGTTCTGCGCCACCATCCCCCCGGTCCCCCCTCTACTTCTTCTTCTGGGCGCCGGCTTCTAGCGGCGGCGGTTCGGGGACGGTGGCCATCCACTCGCCGAGCTTCTCCTTGTCGTGGAGGAGGTCGGCGATACGGGACTCGGAGTACTCGTACTCCGGGGACCAGAACAGGGCGTCGAAGGGGCAGACCTCGACGCAGATCCCGCAGTACATGCACAGGGCGTAGTCGATGTCGAAGCGGTCAAGGGCGTTGACGGTGCGGGGCTTGCCCCCCGCCCGCCGCGGCGGCCGCTTCTCCTTGTGGCCCTCGATGTAGATGCACCAGTCGGGGCACTCCCGGGCGCACAGCATGCAGACCGTGCAGTTCTCCTCCTTTAGGGCGATCACGCCCCGGGCCCGGGTGGGGGGCGCCTCCTTCTCGTGCGGGTACTGCACGGTGACGGCGCCCTCGAGCATGGTCTTGAACGTGACACCGAGGCCCTTGACGAGCCCCTTGCCAGGGATATCAGGCATCTAGAACACAACCTTCAGGACGCCGGTGACGAGGATGTTCACCAGCGAGATGGGGATCAGGTACTTCCAGGCGAGGGTCTGGAGCTGGTCCTCCCGGAACCGGGGGAAGGTGAAGCGCATCCAGAAGATCAGGAAGGCGACCAGCATGACCTTGGCCGCCAGCACGAAGGGGCCGAGGATGTTGGCCAGCGTGCCGTCGACCCCGGGCACGTACCACCCTCCCAGGTAGAGCGTGGCGGCGATGGCGGAGAGGGCGAAGGCGGTGCCGTACTCGGCCATGAAGAAGAAGAGGAACCGGAAGCCGGAGTACTCGGTCATGTAGCCGGCGATCAGCTCCGACTCGGCCACCGGCATGTCGAACGGCGACTGGGCCAGCTCCGCCTGGGCGGCGAGGATGAACAGGGCGAAGCCGACGAACTGGGTGAGGATGTAGGGGTTGCCGAGCAGGCCGACCCCGAAGATCGAGCCTTCCTTCTGGGCCTCGACGATGGCGGGCAGGCTCATGCTCTCGGCCTGGATGACCACGCCCACCACCGCCAGCACGAGCGGCAGCTCGTAGGCGATGAGCTGGCCGGCGGCCCGCAGCGCCCCCAGGAGGGAGTACTTGTTGGCCGACGCCCACCCGGCCATGAGGATGCCCACGACCGACAGCGAGGAGACGGCCAGGGCGAAGAAGATGCCGACCGACAGGTCCTCGACGACGAGGCCGGGCCCGGCCGGTATCACGATGTACAGCAGGAAGGTCGACGTCAGGACGACGATGGGGGCCAGGGCGAACACCCGCCGGTCGGCCCGCTCCGGGATGATGTCCTCCTTCTGGATGAACTTGATCCCGTCGCCGATGAGCTGGAACCAGCCGTGGAACCCGCCCGACTCCATGGGGCCGAGCCGGCTCTGCATGTGGGCCATCATCTTCAGCAGGAAGACGTAGCCGACGACCACGGCCGAGCCGGGGATGATCATCAGGACGATGACGGTCTTGAGGATCGTCTCCTGCCAGTAGGCAAGTTCGAGGGCGAGCATCAGGGGCGCGCCGCCCCCAGGTAGTCAGTCCCCACGCCTACTCCCCCCACCATCGCGGCGGAGCCTAGTGAAACGCTTCCCATGGAAACAAAGTCCCCCCCGGGGCCGGGCCGGCCCAGTCGCCTCAACGCTGTCTTGCCGCTGCCTTACCGCTGGCGGCCACACCTCAACGGTCGATGTCGCCCAGGATGAAGTAGAGGCTGGCCAGGATCGTGACGATGTCGGGCACGTAGACGCCCTTGAGCAGCCACGGCACGATCGAGATGTTGTTGAACGAGGCCGACCGGATCTTCACCCGGAACGGGCCCAGCCCCCCCTGGCTGACGATGTAGTAGCCCATCTCCCCCAGGGGGTTCTCGGTGCAGCACCACGCCTCGCCGGCCGGCACCTTGATGATGCGGGGGACCTTGGCCTGGATGGGCCCGGCCGGCAGCCCGTCGAGGCACTGCTCGACGATCTTGGTGGCCTCCCGCACCTCCTGGAGCCGCACCCAGTAGCGGGCGAACGAGTCGCCGTCGGGGTGGGTCCACACCCGCCAGTCGAGCTCCCTCCACACCAGCGGGCTGGGCTGGTCGCGGCGGAGGTCCCAGTCGACCCCGCTGGCCCGGATGTTGGCGCCCGACAGCCCGTAGGTCAGCCCCACCTCGGCAGGGATCACCCCCACGCCCCGGGTGCGGGTCTCGAAGATCTCGTTGCCCATGAGCAGGTCTTCGAGCTGGTCGCAGTAGGTGCGCACGCGGCGCATGGCCTCCCGGCACTCGGCCACCCAGCCCCGGGGGAGGTCATCCTTGAGGCCCCCGATGCGGTCGTAGTTGGGGTGGAACCGCCCGCCGGTGGCCGCCTCCAGGAGGTTGAGGACGTACTCCCGGTCGCGGAAGGCGAAGAAGACGGGGGTTATGGCCCCCAGCTGCACGCCCATCTCGCCGATGAACAGGCTCACGTTGGCGATGCGAGCCATCTCGAAGAACATCGTGCGGATGTACTGGGCTCGGGGCGGCGCCTCCACCTCCATCAGCTGCTCGGCGGCGAGGATGAACGGCACCTCGTTGGCGAAGTGGCTCAGCCAGTCGATGCGGTTGATGAGAGTGGTGATCTGGGGGTAGGTGCGGACCTCGGTCAGCTTCTCGTAGCCCCGGTGCATGTAGCCGCACACCACGTCGGCCTGGATCACCTGCTCGCCGTCGAGGCGGGCCACCAGCCGCAGCGTGCCGTGGGTGGCGGGGTGCTGGGGACCGAGGTTGAGCGTCATCTGCTCGGTCTGCAGCTCGACGTTCACCCGGGCGTCGGCCGCCTGGGTGGCGATGTAGGCCAGGCGCTGCTGATCGGTCACGGCCATGGCTAGCTGCCCTCCTCGGGGGCGTCGTCGCCGCCGTAGCCGGCGGGGAAGCCCTCCACGTCGACCAGGCCGGGCCAGGGCTTGACCTCCCGGCTGAGCAGGGGGAAGTCCTTGCGCAGGGGGTGCCCCTCGAAGCCCGAGGGCAGGTAGAGGTTGATGAGGTTGGGGTGGCCGGCGAAGTCGATGCCGAACATCTCCCACGTCTCCCGCTCGTGCCAGTCGGCCCCGGGGTAGACCTCGTGCCACGTGGGCGCCTGGGGCGCCTCGTCGTCGAGGTCGCACTTGAGGATCACGCCGTTGTGGCGGGTGGTGGAGTAGACCCGGGCCAGGAGCTGGAAGCGGGTGTCGCCGCCCGTCACCCCTGTCTGCCAGCCGTCGCCGGCCACCGGGGCCGGTTCGGGCTCGGGCTCGGGCTCCTCGTCGGCCTCCCCCTCCACCACCTTGGGGTTGGGCCAGGTGTGGGGCATCCAGTCGATGGCGGAGAGGAACGAGAAGTAGTCGTAGCCGAGCTGGAAGCGCAGCACCTCGGCCGCCTTCTTCCACGAGTCGCGGGCCACCCGGGCCCACAGCTCACCCCGCTGGGTCTCGGAGGCGACGAACCCGGCGCCCAGCTCGGTGCGGAGGACCTCCAGCACCGTCTGGTAGGGGTCGTCGAGGGGCGTGGGGGCGGACTCGACCTCGGTGCCCGTGGTCTCGGAGGTGCCGGGCTCAACCGACGACAATTGGCTCCCCCTTCCAACGCTCGGCCATGTCCTCGTTCTGGATGCGCTGCTGGAGCAGCACGATGCCCTCGAGCAGGGCCTCGGGACGGGGCGGGCAGCCGGGCACGTAGACGTCGACGGGGATGATCTGGTCGACGCCCTTGGTGACCGAGTACGAGTCCCAGTAGGGACCGCCGCAGTTGGCGCACGACCCCATGGAGATCACGTACTTGGGGTCGGGCATCTGCTCCCACAGCCGGCGGATGGGCGGGGCCATCTTGTCGGTGACCGTGCCCGAGATCACCACCAGGTCGGCCTGTCGGGGGCCGGCGGGGAAGGGGATGACGCCCAGGCGCATGACGTCGTAGCGGGGCGAGCCGAACGCCGCCCCCATCTCGATGGCGCAGCACGCCAGGCCCCACTGGTACACCCACAAGGAGTACTTCCGGCTGTAGTTCAGCAGGTGGGTGAGCGGCTTGAACACCTTCTTGTTGAGGGTGCCCCGCTCGACGATGCCCATGGCGGTTCGCTCCCTATGCCCAGCGCAGGACGCCCTTGCGCCAGGCGTACACCAGGCCCAGGGCGAGGATGAGGATGAATATGCCCATCTCGGCCAGGCCGAACAGGCCCATCGCCTCGAGGCGGGTGGCCCACGGGAAGATGAACACCGCCTCCACGTCGAAGATCACGAAGAGGAGGGCGAAGATGTAGTAGCGGATCTGGCTCTGCGACCAGCCGAAGCCGACGGGGTCGACCCCCGACTCGTAGTTGATGTACTTCTGCGGCTGAGGGCGGACGGGACGGATGAGGCGGCCCAGGCCGAGCATGGCCCCCACCATCGCCACCGCCGCCACGGCGAAGATCGCTACCGTGAGGTACTGGCGCAGGAACTCGGACACGCCCGCAGACTAGTGAAGCGGTTCAGGCAACGGCCAACGAGGCGGGTGGGGTCGTGACAGGAGGGCAGTTGGAGGCGACGGTCGAGCCCCAGACCCTCGCCGTCGCGCCCGACGGGCGGGGCCACTGGACGGTCCGCCTCCGCAACCCCGGCGCCACCGCAGCCACGTGCCGGGCCACCGTGGGGGGCGAGGCGGCGGCGTGGGCCTGGGTCAGCCCCGACGAGGTGCGGCTGGAGCCGGGGGCCGACGGCGCCCTGCGGGTGAGCCTGCGCCTGCCGCCTCCGCCCCGCCCCCCCGCCGGCCGCATCGCCGTCCCCATCGAGGTGCGGGCCGGCGAGGCGGGGACGGTCGTGCTGGAG
>DATLGZ010000421.1:0-4722 GCA_035540235.1 Acidimicrobiales bacterium
CGGGCCCGGGAGGACCTCTTCGGCCGCCAGGTCCCCCTCGCCGAGGCCCCGCCCCTCCGCCTCTGGCTCGCCCGTCGCCCCGGCCAGGACGCGCTCCTGCTCAACGCCAACCACGCCGCCCTCGACGGCTACGGGTGCCTGCGGCTCCTCGCCTCGGTGGCCGCCGCCTACGCCGGCCGGCCCGACCCCGACCCGCCGGTGGCCCTCGACCAGGCGAGGGACGTCGAGTCCCTTGCCGCCGCCGGCGACCCCGCCACCCGGGCGCGCCGGGCCCGCATGCTGGCGAGCAAGGTGGCCGACCTGGCGGCCCGGCCCTCCCGCTTGGCGCCCGACGGGGGCGACGACCGCCCCGGCTACGGATTCCATCACGTCGCCCTTACCGCCGAGGCGACGGCCCGGGTGGCGGCCGCCGGCCGCACGGTGAACGACACCCTGCTGGCGGCGCTCGTCCTGGCCATCGCCGGCTGGAACGAGGACCACAACGTGCCGGCCCGCCGCATCGGCGTCCTCGTACCCGTCAACCTCCGTCCCAAGGAGTGGGGGCAGGACGTGGTGACGAACCTGGTGCTCGACGCCCGCGTGGTGGTGACGGCCGGGCAGCGGCGCGACCTTCCCGCAGTGCTGGCCACCGTGTCGGAGCAGTCGGCCCGCATCAAGGAGGGTGGCGGCGCGGCTCTCATCGAGGCCATCGGCGGCTGGTCGGCGTTGCCGTTGTGGTCCAAGCAGCCGCTGTCGCCCCTCCTGTGGCTCACGGGGAACCGCCTCGTGGACACGGCCCTGCTCTCCAACCTCGGGGAGGTGAAGGCGCCGCTCGACTTCGGCCCCGGCGGCGTCGCCACCGAGGTGTGGTTCTCCGCCCCCGGGCGGCTCCCCTGCGGCCTGACCGTGGGTGCGGCCACGCTGGCCGGCCGGCTGCACCTCGCTTTCCGGTACCGGCACCCGCTGTTCGGTCCGGACGCGGCGGCCCGCTTCGCCGAGCGGTACTGCGGCGAGCTGGAGCGGGTGGCGGTGGCCTGAGCCATGGGGGCGGGGATGGAGCGAGACGAGGTCCGCGGCGGCGTGCGGGAGGTGCTGCGGTTCCTCCGCCGGCTCGACCCGGGCGACGACACGGAGCCGCTCCCGCCCCGCCTGCCCGACGCCCGCATCGTCAACGTCGAGGGCCGGGGAGAGATGTTCGTGCGGGAGGTGGCGGCGACGGAGGCGGGCGCCCCCACCGTCGTCCTCCTGCACGGGTGGACCCTCAGCGCCGACCTGAACTGGTTCTCGGGGGGCTACGAGGTGGCGGCCCGCCACGGGCGGGTCATCGCGCCGGACATCCGGGGCCACGGCCGCGGGCTGCGCAGCGACCGGCCGTTCACCCTCGAGGCGGCGGCCGACGACGTGGCCGCCCTCGTGCGCCAGCTGGGCGGCGACCCCGCCGTGCTGGTCGGGTACTCCATGGGGGGTTCCATCGCCCTGCTGTGCGCCCAGCGCCATCCCGACGTGGTGGCCGGGCTGGTGCTGGCCTCGTGTGCCCTCCAGTGGCGGTCGAGCCTGTACGAGCGCGTGCTCTGGCTGGGCCTCGGGCTGGCCGAGTACGTGCTCCGCTTCGGCGCCCCGTCTGGAATCACCGACCGCTACCTTCGCCACGCGGTGGAGCGCTCACCCGAGCTGGACGGTTACGAGGGGTGGGTGAAGGCCGAGGCCCGCCGGGGAGACGCCTCCGACATCGGCTGCGCGGCCAAGGCCCTGGCGGAGTTCGACGCCACCGGGATCACGGCGCACGTCGGGTGCCCGGCAGCGGTGGTCGTCACGGCGCACGACAAGCTCATTCGCGCCCGCCGCCAGCGGGAGCTGGCCCGGGCCCTGCGCGCCCACACCGTCGAGGTCGACGGCCACCACAACGCCTGGCTGGTCCGTCCCGAGGAGTGGGCGTCCGCCCTCGACGAGGCCATCCGGGCGGTCACCGTCCGGTCGGCCCCTGCGCAAGGCGACCCGGCGCTGCGGGGGGAGGGCCGCCCGCTGGCCGATGTGCGGGCGGCTCGCGGTTGAGGCGGACCACCCTCCCACCCCCGCGTACCGGTCACCCTCAGGGCGCCCTGGCCGCACCAACGGTGACCAGTTCGCGGGGGTCGGCCCACCCCCGCGTACCGGTCACCCTCAGGGCGCCCTAGCCGCACGAACGGTGACCAGTTCGCGGGGGGTGATGCGAATTACACGCTTGTAATCGTCACACCCGCTTGGGATAGTGGGGCAGATGGCTACTGCGTCGCTCTCCGCCGCCGCCGAACGGCTGGCCGTGCTCCTCAGCGCCGGGGCGCCCGCCCCCCTGGCCGACGCCGCCAGCCGCGACCTCGAGTTCGAGCGGGCCGTCGAGCTGCGGCCCCTGGCCCGGGCCGCCGCCCCGCCCGAGGTGTGGGCCGTCGACGGCGGGCAGGCCACGGTGGCCGACGCCCGGTCGGTGCAGGTGGTGGTCACCCGGGCGGCCCGGGCCCGGTTCCTCGGCGGGGAGTGCGTGCTGGAGGACGAGGGCGAGCTGCGGGCGTGGCTGGTCGGCTCGGGCGAGGAGCGGGTGGCGGCCGCCTCCCTGGGCCTGGGCGTGGCCCCCGACGCGGCGGTCGACGTCAACCTGCTGCGCGACGCCGGCGAGTGGGAGGCGGTGGGCCGCTGCATCGAGGAGTGCTCGGGGGGCGGGTTCGTCCTCGTAGACGGCGACCTCCGCCCCGACCTGCGCATCCCCACCGCCCAGGTGGCGGCTCTGCTGGCCCGGGCGGCCGAGCGGGGGGTGGTGGTGGTGTCGGTCACCAAGCACTCCTCGCTGGCCCGGGGCGGCGCCCCGCTGCTCGGGCAGCTGGAGCTGGAGGCGGCGGCCCGGCTGGGCGAACGGTCGATGTGGTGGGCCCCGCTGGCCCGTACCACCCCCGCCAGCGGGCTCGACGTGCAGGTCGTGGCCGCCCGCCTCGACCCCGACGCCCGCTTCGCCTTCCGGGTCGACCTGCCCAGTGAGGTGGAGCCGGCGCCGGCGCTGGCCGCCCTGTCCGCCCTGTGCGACGACGCCGCCTTCCCCGGCTACCCCTACCCGCTGGCGGTGGCCGACCGGCTGGCCGCCTGCCCGTCCTGGCTGCGCCACGACGCCCGCCTCGACCTCGACGACCACCTCGACCTGGCCGGCGTGCCCGCCGAGGTGAGGGAGCGGGCCTTCGCCGACCGCCACGGCCTCATGGAGCGGGCGTGACCGCCGGCGCCGGGCCCGCCAGCCGCGGCCGGCTGTTCGGCAAGAACGTGCTGGAGGCCGTCTTCCGGGCCAGCCCCGACGAGGACCTGTTCCTCGGGGAGCTGCTGGTGGGGGTCGACGACGCCACCGGCCGCCGCTACCTGTTCCGGGTGGTCGACGTCACCTACGGCGCCGAGCACCGCGAGCCGGGCTGGGCGGAGCGGGTGGCGGGCACGCTGCTGGCCGACGACTCCCGGGGCGAGGCCGGCGCCCACCGCCTGCACGAGCAGTCCCGCCGCACCTACCGGGTCGCCAGCTGCCGCTGCCTCGGCTACCTCACTCCCGACGGCGCCCAGTTCCGCAAGCCCAAGAGCCTCCCCACCCAGTTCTCCCGCGTGGTGTCGCCCGAGCCGGCCGACTTCGGCTTCCTCCGCACCCGCATGGGCGACCTGCCCGTCGGCCACCTGCGCAGCGGCGAGACCACCGTCGACTTCGAGGTGGGCATCCCCGGGGCGTCGCTCGCCACCCACGTGGGCGTGTTCGCCACCACCGGCATGGGCAAGTCCAACCTGGTCAAGGTTCTGGCCGCCGGGGTTATGCGCCGCCAGGGCGCCTACGGGCTGCTCGTCGTCGACCCCCACGGCGAGTACCGGCCCGAGCTGGCCCGCCACCCGTGGGCGGCCCAGCGGCTGCGCACCTACGCGGCCCGGCACCTGCCCAACACGTCGGCCCTGCGGGTCGGCCTGGGCGAGCTGAGCGTCGACGACCTGCGCACCGCCTACGAGTGGACCCGACCCCAGGAGGAGGCCCTCTTCGAGCTGGAGCGCCACTACGGGGGCGAGGGGCTGGGCTGGCTGCTCGCCTTCTCCCACGTGGACGACCTGGCCGGCTTCCGCGAGGTCGAGCTCAACGGGCGGGTGGCGCTCAACACCCTGCAGGTGGTCCACCGGCGGGCGTGCCGCATCGTGGGCCTGCCCTGCGTCGCGGCCGACGCCCGCGTCTCGGTGGGGGCGGCGGTGCTGCGCGACCTGCGCGAGGGCAAGGTCGTCCTGCTCGACGTGAGCGGGCTGGGGCCCACCGAGGAGGTGCTGGTGGCCAGCTACCTCACCCGCCGCCTGCTCGACGAGTGGTCGGCGGTCTACCTCGACGACCCCGAGGCCCACCAGCAGATGCCGGTGGTGGCGGTGGTGCTGGAGGAGGCCCAGCGGGTCCTGTCGGGCAGCAAGGACCGGGAGTCCAACGTGTTCCCCCGGGTCGCACGCGAGGGCCGCAAGTTCAAGGTCGGCCTGTGCGCCGTCACCCAGCAGCCCAAGCTCCTCGACGGCGAGCTGCTCAGCCAGTTCAACACCTTCTTCGTGCTGGGCCTGGCCGACGAGAAAGACCGCACCATCCTGCGCTCGTCGTCCAAGCAGGACATCTCCGCTCTCGGCCCCGAGATCCAGACCCTCATGCCGGGGGAGTGCCTCATCGCCAACCTGGAGGCCCCCTTCGCCCTGCCCGCCACGGTCCACCTCTACGCCGACGTGGTC
>DATLGZ010000422.1:0-6924 GCA_035540235.1 Acidimicrobiales bacterium
CTACTACCACCTCTCGTGGCTGCTCTACGTGCTGCGGCCCCGCTGGAGCTACGGGCTCAACGCCGACTTCGAGGACCATGCCGAGCACGAGTACGCCCTCTACGTCCACGAGCACCCCGAGCTCGAAGAGGTGCCCTACGACGGCCTGTTCGCCGACGAGTACGGGCGTTTCCAGTCCCTGGCCGACCTGTTCCGCCAGATCGGCCACGACGAGAGGGTCCACAAGGAGGAGAGCCTGGCTCGCATGGACGAGCCCCGCTTCCGCTGACCGGCTGGCGGGCTGGCCGGCTGGCCGGTTGCCAGCGGGACGGGCCTATTCTCCACCAATTCGATTGACATTGTGGGGATCATCGGGGATGATCCCCACAAATGCGATCGACAACATCGGGATTGGCGGCGGCGTGCGCTCTGGCCGCCCTCTCCCTCAGCGGCTGCGGCGGCGGGGGGGCGCCGCCCACCGGTGGCGGGGCCACCACCCTGCGCCTCGGCTACTTCCCCAACCTCACCCACGCCACCGCCATCGTGGGGGTGGAGACCGGCATCTTCGCCGAGGAGCTGGGGCCGCACCGGCTGTCGGTGACCACCTTCAACGCCGGGCCGGCGGCGGTGGAGGCCCTGTTCTCGGGCGCGGTGGACGCCACCTACCTCGGGCCCAACCCGGCCATCAACGCCTTCGCCCGCTCGGGCGGGGAGGCGGTGCGCATCGTGGCCGGAGCGACCTCGGGAGGCGCGGCCCTGGTCGTCAGGCCCTCCATCTCGGGGCCCGCGGACCTGCGGGGCAGGAAGCTGGCCACGCCCCAGCTGGGCAACACCCAGGACGTGGCCCTGCGCCACTGGCTGCGCGAGCACGGCCTGCGCACCGACCCCCACGGGGGCGGCGACGTGTCGATCCTCCCCCAGGAGAACGCCCAGACGCTGGACACCTTCCGCTCGGGCGCGGTGGACGGGGCGTGGGTGCCCGAGCCGTGGGCCACCCGGCTGGTGCAGGAGGGGGGCGGAAAGGCGCTAATCGACGAGCGCGACCTGTGGCCCGGCGGCCGCTTCGTCACCACCCACCTGGTCGTCCGCACCGAGTTCCTGAAGCGCCAGCCCGACGCGGTGCGGCGGCTGGTCCAGGGCCAGGTGCGGGCCAACGAGGTGGTCAACACCGACCCGGGCGAGGCCCAGCGCATCGTCGACGGCGGCATCGCCAAGGTCACCGGCCGGGGCATCCCGCCCGCGGTGATGGCGGCGGCGTGGGCCAACCTCGAGTTCACCAACGACCCGGTAGCGGCGTCGCTGCGGGCATCGGCCGACCACGCCGCCGCCGTGGGCCTGCTCGACCGCGTCGACCTGAGCGGCATATACGACCTGAGAGCGCTCAACGCCGTCCTGCGGGACGCCCACCAACCCGAGGTGCGGGGGTGACCGTGACCGCCGCGCCGGCGGATGCGGCCGTTGCCCTGCGGGGCGTCTCCAAGGCCTTCGGCCAGGGCCGGGACCGGGTCGTGGCCCTGGAGGGAGTCGACCTGGAGGTGGCAGGGGGCGAGCTCGTCTGCCTGCTGGGGGCGTCGGGGTGCGGCAAGTCGACCGCCCTCAACCTCATGGCCGGTCTTGACCGGCCCAGCGCCGGCCACGTGGACGCCGTCGGCCGCCCCGCCCTCATGTTCCAGGACGCCGCCCTCTTCCCGTGGCTCACCGTGCAGGAGAACGTGGCCCTCCCGCTGCGCCTGGCCGGCGCCTCCCGCGCCGAGCGGGCCCGCCGGGCCGACGAGCTGCTGGAGCGTGTCCACCTGGCCGGCCAGGGCTCGCGCCGCCCCCACGAGCTGTCGGGGGGCATGCGCCAGCGGGTGGCCCTGGCCCGGGCCCTGGCCCAGGACGCCGACCTCCTGCTCATGGACGAGCCCTTCGGCGCCCTCGACGCCATGACCCGCGACCTGCTGCACGACGAGCTCGAACGGCTGTGGGCCGCCACCGGCCTCACCGTGGTGTTCGTCACCCACAACGTCCGCGAGGCGGCACGGCTGGGCGACCGGATCGTGCTGCTCACCAGCCGGCCGGGAAGAGTGGCTGAGGTCTTCGCCGTCGACATCCCCCGGCCCCGCCGCATCGACTCGCCCGAGGTGTCGGCCCTGGCCGCCACCGTCACCGACCGCCTCCGGGCCGAGGTGGGCCGCCATGGCCGTCGCTGAGAACGACCTGGCCGCTCAGCTCGCCGGCCTCGACGCCCTCGACGAGGCCGCCGGCCCGCCCCCCTCCCGGGCCCGGCGGGCGTGGGCCGCCACCTGGCCCAAGTTGGCCGCCGTCGCCCTCGCCGTGGGCGCCTGGCAGGCGGTGGTGTGGACGGGCTGGAAGCCGGAGTACGCCCTCCCCGGGCCGGGCCGGGTCTTCCCCGAGCTGGCCCAGCTCGTGACCGACAGCCGGTTCTGGCGGTCGGTGGGCATCACCATGCAGCGGGCGGTCAGCGGCTACGCCATCGCCGTGGTGGCCGGGTCGGCGCTGGGCCTGGCCGTGGCCCGCGTGCGGCTGCTGCGCACGGCCGTGGGCTCGATGATCACGGGCCTGCAGACCATGCCCTCGATCGCCTGGTTCCCCCTCGCCATCCTCCTGTTCCAGCTCAGCGAGCGGGCGATCCTCTTCGTCGTCGTGCTGGGGGCGGCGCCCTCGGTGGCCAACGGCCTCATCGCCGGCGTCGACCACGTCCCACCCCTGCTGCTGCGGGCCGGCCACATGGTCGGCGCCCGGGGCCTGGCTCTCTACCGCCACGTGGTGCTGCCGGCGTCGCTGCCCACCTACGTGGCCGGGTTGAAGCAGGGCTGGGCGTTCGCCTGGCGGAGCCTGATGGCGGGCGAGCTACTGGTCGTGATCGCCACCAAGCCGTCGATCGGCGCCGGTCTCCAGCACGCCCGGGAGCTGGTCGACGCCCCCGGCCTCATCTCCTTCATGATCGTCGTGCTGGTGATCGGCATCCTGGTCGACACCGTCTTCGGGCGGGCCGACTCGGCCATCCGCCGCCGCCGGGGCCTGATCGGCCCCGCCTAGAACCAACCGGCGAGACCGCCCTGAACCCGGCCCTGGTGTCTGCGACGATTGGCGGCGTGTACATCTCCGCCAAGGCCGACTACGGCACCCGTGCCCTGCTCGCCCTGGCGGCCGCCCCACCGGGGGCGACGGTCAAGGGAGAGACGCTCGCCGCCGCCCAGAACCTCCCGGTGCGCTTCGTCGAGAACATCCTCGTCGACCTGCGCCGGGCCGGCCTCGTCCACAGCCAGCGGGGGGCGGAGGGGGGGTACCGGCTGGCCTCCCCGGCGTCGGAGATCTCGGTGGCGGACGTGCTTCGCGCCCTGGAGGGACCGCTGGCCGACGTGCGGGGGCTGCGGCCCGAGGACGCCCGCTACGAGGGCCCGGCCGAGCACCTCAGGGACGTCTGGGTGGCGGTGAGGGCCGCCCTGCGCCTCGTGCTGGAGTCGGCGACGCTGGCCGACGTGGCGTCGGGCGAGCTGCCCGAGCCGGTGACCCGCCTGCTGGCCGACCCCCAGGCCTGGCACCGCCGGGGGGCTACACCGCCCGGGTGAGCAGGGCGGTCAGGACGAGGGAGACGGCGAAGGCGACGAGCAGGGGCCACCAGTAGAACCTGGCCCGGCCCCGCTCGCCCGATCGCTTGTGCCAGACGAACATCACCGCGACCTTCCCGCCCCCTCGGGGCGACAAACGTGTAGCCCGGGGCCGAGGCGGATAGGTACAGTCGTACCGAGTCCGCTGTCGCGCCTTCGCGCGCGCCTGACGTCCCGAACCCCCGGGTGATGCCCATGGCAACGATCGCGGTGCTGGCCCAGGCCGAACCACCGTGCGGAGAACAGGCGGGGGCGATCTGCCGAAGCGTCTTCGACCTCACCGGCAACCCCAGTGTGGCCCGGGCGGCCGACCTGATGCTGGCCCGGCCGGCCAAGATCCTGCTGATCGTCATCCTGGCGTGGATCGCCTCCCGCCTGGCCAGGCGGGGCATCCGCCACTTCACCCGGGGCCTGGGCAACGTGCGGGCCGACGTGACCCATGCCATCGACAAGTCCCCGGGCACCCTGCTGCGCACCTCGCCCGCCTCCACCGAACGAGCCGGGCAGCGGGCCGACACGGTGGGCGCCCTGATGGGCAGCATGGCCTCCTTCGCCATCTGGACGATCGCCCTGCTCATGGTCTTCGGCGAGCTGGGCCTCGACCTCGCGCCCCTCCTGGCCGGGGCCGGGATCGTCGGTATCGCCCTCGGTTTCGGGGCCCAGAACCTGGTGAAGGACTTCCTGTCGGGCATCTTCATGCTGATCGAGGACCAGTACGGGGTGGGCGATGTGATCGACGCCGGCCCCGCCACCGGCATCGTCGAGGGGGTCAGCCTGCGCACCACCCGCTTGCGCGACGTCGAGGGCAACGTCTGGCACATCCCCAACGGGACCATCGCCCGGGTGGCCAACAAGTCCCAGCAGTGGTCGCGGGCCCTGCTCGACGTGCAGGTGTCCTACGGCACCGACACCGACAAGGCGGTGGCTGTCATCAAGCAGGTGGCCGACCGCACCTGGCAGGACGAGACCTGGGCCGAATCGATCGTGGAGGAGCCGGAGGTGTGGGGCGTGGAGGATCTCGCCGCCGACGGCGTCACCATCCGCCTGGTGGTCAAGACCAAGCCGCTCACCCAGTGGAAGGTCCAGCGGGAGCTCCGCCGGCGGATCAAGGAGGCCTTCGACAGCGAGGGCATCGAGATCCCGTTCCCCCAGCGGGTCGTCTGGCACCGGGAGCTGGCCAAGGCCAAGCCGCGGGCGGTGGCGGACGGCCAACCCGAGGGTCACCGGGACGGCAGCGACTGACGTCCCGGGCGGGCGGCCAGGCGGCGGGCCGACCCCGGGGCTAGCGTTTCCCGGTGCTCCCCACTGCTGACGCCGAGAGCCTGGCCGCGGCGGTGGACGCCATGGTGCTGCGCCTCCTCCGGGAGTCGGCTCACGCCGTCCCCGACGAGCTCCCCTGGCTGCTTTTCGAGGAGGCCCGCCGCGCCGGCCTGGCCGAGGCCGCCATCCTGCTGGTCGACGTGGAGCAGACGGCCCTCATGCCGCTGCCCCCCGCTCCCCCCGAGCTGCCCCCTCAGGACATAGACAGCACCCTGGCCGGCCGGTGCTACCAGACCGAGCAACCCCTCACGTCCGCCGCTTCCCAGGACGGCACGGTCGTGCTGTGGGCGCCCCTGATCGACGGCTCCGAGCGCCTGGGCGTGCTCTACCTGCGGGCGCCGGCCCTCTCCGACAGGCTCGTGGACAGCTGTGTCGGGCTGGCCGCCCTGGTGGCCGAGCTGGTGGTGTCCAAGAGCCAGTACGGCGACTTCCTCGTGCTCGCCCGCCGGCGCCGCCCCATGACGCTGGCGGCGGAGATGCGATGGTCGCTGCTGCCGCCCCTCACCTTCAGCTCGAAGCGGGCCCACATCGCCTGCGTGCTCGAACCCGCCTACGAGGTGGCGGGCGACGCCTTCGACTACGCCATGGACGGCGACGTCCTCCACCTGGCCATCTTCGACGCCATGGGCCACGGCCTGGAGGCCTCCCGCATCGCCAACCTCGCCGTCGGCGGCTACCGCCAGGCCCGCCGGCTCGGGCTCGACCTGGCCGCGACCTACCAGCTCATGGACGCGGCCATGGCCGAGCAGTTCGGCGACGAGCGCTTCGTCACCGCCCAGCTGGCCACCCTTGACGTGTCCGGCGGCACGTTCCGCTGGCTCAACGCCGGCCATCCCCACCCCCTCCTGCTGCGCCGGGGCCGGCTCGCCTCCGAGCTGGTGTCGGAGCCGTCGGTCCCCGTGGGCCTGGGCGGCGTGGCCGGCTCGGTGTCGTCCCAGTCCCTCGAACCGGGCGACGCCCTCCTGCTGTTCACCGACGGGGTGGTGGAGGCCCGCTCCCCGGGCGGCGAGCGGTTCGGGCAGGAGCGCCTCGTCGACCTCACCCGGCGGGCCCTGGCCGCCCAGCAGACCCTGGCCGAGACGGTGCGCCGCCTGGTGCGGTCGGTCCGCGAGCACCGTGACGGTCCGCCGCGCGACGACGCCACCCTCCTCTTCGTGGAGTGGCACCCGTGAGCCGCGGGACGACCTCAAGTTAACCTAAGCTCGCCGGATGGACGAGCTGCTGCCCATCGGCGTGGTGGCCGAGCGGGCCGGCGCCACGGTGTCGGCCCTGCGGTTCTACGAGGAGCGAGGGCTGATCTCGTCGGTCCGCCCCCCCGGCGGCCGCCGCCAGTTCCCCCGCGCCGTGCTGCGCCGCCTCGCCTTCATCCAGGTGGCCCAGCGGGTCGGGCTCAGCCTCGACGAGATCGGCCGGGCCTTGGCCACCCTGCCCGCCCAGGGCCCCGGCGCCCGCGACTGGCGCCGGCTGTCGGCGACCTGGCGACCGCTGATCGAGGAGCGCATCCGCCTCCTGGAGGGGCTTCGCGACGACCTCGACGGCTGCATCGGCTGCGGCTGCCTGTCGCTCGAGCACTGCCGGCTCCGCAACCCGGGCGACGAGGCCGCCGCCTCGGGCCCCGGCCCCCGCTACCTGATCGGCAAGGCCGCCAGCTACAGTCCGGGCTGAACCGAGGGCGGGCTCCGGCCCGTCACCGGCATGCCCCGGCTGGCCGGCGGCGGAGGTTCAGCCGTTGGAGGGCGGCAGCGAGCGATGGTCGACGAGCAGGGAGCCGTCTGGGCGCCGCGCCCTGGGGGGTTCACCCGGCGCCGCTTCCTGATGGCGGGGGCGGCCGGGGCCGTCGTGGCCAGTGGGGGATACGCCGTGGTGAGGGCCATGGGCTCCGGCTCCCGCCCGGCCGTCGGGCGCTTCCGCTCCCGCCCCGACCTCAGCCCCCCGCTGGTGGAGGTCCTCAGCCGCTCCCCCGAGGCCACCACCGACGCTCTCTTCCTCGCCCCGTGGACGGGCCCCGGCC
>DATLGZ010000423.1:0-2882 GCA_035540235.1 Acidimicrobiales bacterium
TCCACCGTCGGCGACCAGCCGCCGGAGCCGGCCACCACCCCCGCCTCGGCGCCGGGCGGGGAGGGGCTGGCCGCCGCCGGCCCCGGGCCCGTCCCGGCCGACGCCGCCGCCGGCGCCAACCCCGGCGGTCCCACCGCCACCGACGACCGGGCCGAGGGCTGAGCCATGGCCAACTTCACCGCCAAGGACGTCCAGCGCCTCCGCCAGCTCACCGGCGCGGGCATGCTCGACTGCAAGAAGGCCCTGGAGGCCACCGACGGGGACGTCGACAGGGCCGTGAACTGGCTGCGGGAGAAGGGCCTGGCCCAGACGGGCAAGCGCTCCGAGCGGGCCAACGAGCAGGGGGCGGTCGCCACCGCCAACACCGGCACCGCCGCCGCCGCCGTCGAGCTCAAGTGCGAGACCGACTTCGTGGCCAAGTCGCCGGACTTCACCGCCCTCGCCCACGAGATGGCCCAGGCCGTGGCCGAGCGGGGCGAGTCGGCCGTAGACGAGTTCAAGGACCAGCTCGACGGGCTGCGCATCACCCTCAAGGAGAACATCGACGTGGGCCGGGTGGTCCGCTTCGAGGCGGCCGAGGGCGCTGTGCTCGACACGTACCTCCACAGCCAGAACGACCGCGGCGTCAACGGGGTCATCGTGGAGCTCAGCGGCGGCGACCGGGCGCTGGCCCACGAGGTGGCCCTGCACGTCGCCTCCATGCGCCCCCAGTGGCTCACCCGTGACGAGGTGCCCGAGGAGCGGGTGGCGGCCGAGCGGGAGGTGCTCGAGAACCTGACCCGCAACGAGGGCAAGCCTGAGCAGGCCGTCCCCAAGATCGTCGAGGGGCGCATCGGCGGCTTCTTCAAGGACAACGTGCTGCTCGAGCAGCCCTACGTCAAAGACGCCAAGCAGACGGTCCGCCAGCTGCTCGGCAACGCCAGCCTGACCCGCTTCGCCCAGGTCGAGATCGGCCGGTAGGCAAGGGGAGATGGCCACCCCCACCAGCCCGAACGGCGCCCGCACCCGCTACCGGCGGGTGGTGCTCAAGCTGTCGGGGGAGGCGTTCGCCGACGCCGCCGCCGGCTACGGGATCGACGGGGCGGTGGTGGCGCGCATCGCCGACGAGATCTCCGAGGTCCGGCGTGACCTGGGCACGGAGATCGCGGTGGTCGTGGGCGGGGGCAACATCTGGCGGGGCATGGCCGGCGCCGGCGCGGGGATGGACCGGGCCCAGGCCGACACCATGGGCATGCTGGCCACCGTCATCAACGCCCTCGCCCTCCAAGACGCCCTGGAGAAGGTGGGAGAGCCCACCCGCGTGCTCACCGCCATCCACATGGCCGAGGTGGCCGAGCCCTACATCCGCCGGCGGGCCCAGCGCCACCTGGAGAAGGGGCGTGTCGTCATCCTCGCCGGCGGCACCGGCAACCCCTACTTCACCACCGACACCACCGCCGCCCTGCGGGCCGCCGAGATCGGCGCCGAGGCCGTCCTCAAGGGCACCCACTCGGGCGTCGACGGCGTCTACGACGACGACCCCCTGCTCAACCCGGCCGCCAACAAGTTCAGCGAGGTGGCCTACATCGAGGTCCTCAACCGCGGCCTCAAGGTGATGGACTCCACCGCCATCACGTTCTGCATGGACAACAAGCTGCCGATCGTCGTGTTCAACCTCATGGAGCGGGGGAACATCAGGCGCGCCCTCGAGGGCGAGGCGATCGGTACGCTGGTCTCGTGACCAGCTCAGGCGAGACGCCCGAGGTCGACGACGTGCTGGCCGAGGCGGCCGACAAGATGGGCAAGGCGGTGGCTCACACCCAGTCCGAGTTCGCCGGCATCCGCACCGGCCGGGCCACGCCCGCCCTGGTGGAGAAGCTCAAGGTCGACTACTACGGGTCCGAGGTGCCGCTCCAGCAGCTGGCCGGCTTCTCCGTGCCCGAGGCGCGGGTGCTGGTCATCTCGCCCTACGACAAGGGGTCCCTGCGGGCCATCGAGAGGGCCATCCAGAACTCCGACCTGTCGATCAACCCGTCCAACGACGGGCAGGTCATCCGGCTGGTGTTCCCCCAGCTCACCCAGGAGCGGCGCAAGGAGCTGGTCAAGGTGGTGCGCCACAAGGCGGAGGAAGGACGGATCGCCACCCGTAACGTGCGGCGGGAGGCGCGCCGGGAGCTCGAGCACCGCGAGAAGGACGGCGAGATGTCGGCCGACGACCTCGACCGGGCGGAGAAGGAGCTGGAGAAGCTGACGCACGAGTACGTGGCCGAGATCGACCGCATGCTCGCCCGGAAGGAGCAGGAGCTGCTCGAGGTCTGACCGGGGGTGGCAGCCGCCGGCCGCTCGTAGGAAGGAGGCCACATGGACGACGACCGCTTCGACGACCCCCCGGGGTCCGACCTTGGCTCGCCGCGTCCCCGGCCCGCCGACGAGGGGGAGGTGGAGCCCGACCTGGGCCTCGAGGAAGACCCCTGGGCCGACATGGGCGCCCGGCGGGGCCCCCGCCAAGCAGCGGAGGGCGTGCGCATCATCGGCGCCGACGAGGCGGCCGCCGCCATCGAGTCGGGCCACGTGACGGCCCGCAAGCCGGAGGACGAGCTGCGCTTCGGCGACGTCCCGCCCCCGCCCGCCGGGCCCCGGCCCTCGCTGCGCTTCCCCGGGGACGACCCGGCGGCGGTCGACAAGCCGCCGGTGGTGGAGCCGGCCGAGACCGAGCGCGAGTCGGCCGCGGCCGAGGCCGCCCGCCGCTGGGACGAGGCCCTGGCCCGCTCCAGCGAGGGCCGTACCCGGGGCCGGTCCGCCTCCGCCCTCTTCGGCGACCCCGACGACGACCGCGACGATCCCTTCGGCGTCCGGCGCAGCACCGGCGCCGGGGCCAGCTTCGGGCCGGGTCGGGCCGGGCC
>DATLGZ010000424.1:0-4147 GCA_035540235.1 Acidimicrobiales bacterium
ACCACCCCGAGCGGGTCGCCGGGGTGGTGGCGGTCAACCCCTTCATCGACCCGCCCGCCCGGTCGTTCCGCGAGGCGCTCCAGGCCATGGCCGCCCAGGGCTACCCCAGGGTGCCCGGCATCGGCGGCGACGTGGCCGACCCCGGGGCCGAGCACGAGGGGTCCTACGCCGAGCTGCCGGTGAGCACGGTCCTGACCCTGTGCGACGGGCTCGACGACCTGCTGCTGAGGCTGGCCCGCATCACCTGCCCCCTGCTGCTGTTCACCAGCCGGGCCGACCACGTGGTCCCGCCCGTGTCGAGCGACGTGCTGGCCGAGCGGGTGAGCGGCCCGGTGGAGCGGGTGTGGCTGGAGCGGAGCTACCACGTGGCCACCCTCGACCACGACCGGGCCGACATCGAGCGCGGCAGCGTCGGCTTCGCCCGCAAGGTGCTGGCCGGGCGGGCAGGGGCGGCCGCCTACGATCGCCGGGATGGCTGAGCGGCTCACACGCGACGACGTGCTCAAGGTGGCCCGGCTGGCCCGTCTCCACCTCACCGAGGAGGAGGTCGAGCGCTTCACCGGGCAGCTGGCGGCCGTGCTCGAGCACGCCGCCGACGTGGCCGCCCTCGACCTGCACGACGTGCCGCCCACGGCCCGCCCCGTGCCCCTCGTCAACGTGCTGCGGGCCGACGAGCCCCGCCCCTGCCTCGACCGCGACGAGGTCCTGGCCGAGGCCCCCGCCGCCGAGGACGGCCGCTTCCGCGTCCCGCCCATCCTGGGCGAGGCGCCGTGACTGCCGGCGCCACCTCCCGCGATCCAGCCACCGCCTCCGCCATCGCCGCCGACGTGCGGGCCGGGCGCCGGCGGGCGGCCGACGTGCTGGACGAGCACCTGGCCGCCATCGCCGCCCGCGAGCCCGACGTGCACGCCTTCAACCTGGTCCTGGGCGACCAGGCCCGGTCCGAGGCGGAAGCGGTCGACGAGGCGGTGGCCGCCGGCCGCGACCCCGGGCCGCTGGCGGGTGTGCCCGTGGCCGTCAAGGACAACATCTGCACGCGCGGCGTGGCCACCACCTGCTCGTCGCGCATCCTCGAGGGCTGGCGCCCCCCTTACGACGCCACCGTCGTCACCCGCCTCCGCCGGGCGGGGGCGGTCATCGTGGGCAAGACCAACTGCGACGAGTTCGCCATGGGCTCGTCCACCGAGAGCTCGGCGTTCGGGCCGACCCGCAACCCCCACGACCTCACCCGGGTGCCGGGCGGGTCGAGCGGCGGCAGTGCCGCCGCGGTGGCGGCCGGCTTCGTCCCCGTGGCCCTGGGCTCGGACACGGGCGGGTCGATCCGCCAGCCCGCCTCCCTGTGCGGGGTGGTGGGGGTCAAGCCCACCTACGGCGCGGTGTCGCGCTACGGGCTGGTGGCCTACGCCTCGTCGCTCGACCAGGTCGGCCCCATGGCGGCCACGGTGGCCGACGCCGCCCTGGTGCTCGACGTGATCGCCGGCCACGACCCGGCCGACTCCACCTCGATCCCCGGCCCCCGGCCCGGGGTGGCGGCGGCGCTGGGCGAGGGCGTGGAGGGGCTGCGGGTGGGCCTGGTGGGCGAGCTGACCTCCGACGCCGCCCCCGACGTGGTCGCCCGGGTGGCGGCGGCGGCCGCCGCCCTGGAGTCGGCGGGGGCCAAGGTGGAGGACGCCTCCCTCCCCGCCGCCACCTACGGCCTGGCTGCCTACTACCTGATCGCCCCGGCCGAGGCGTCGTCCAACCTGGCCCGCTACGACGGCGTGCGCTACGGGCTGCGGGTGGACGGCTCCGACACCGACGCCATGTTCGCCGCCACCCGCACCGCCGGCTTCGGCCCCGAGGTCAAGCGGCGCATCATGCTCGGCACCTACGCCCTGTCGGCCGGCTACTACGACGCCTACTACGGCCAGGCCCAGCGGGTGCGGACGCTGCTCATCCGCGACTTCGAGGCCGCCTTCGAGCGCTTCGACCTGCTCCTGGCGGCCACCTCGCCCACCACCGCCTTCCCCCTCGGGGCCAAGGTCGACGACCCGCTGGCCATGTACCTCATGGACGTGGCCACCATCCCCGCCAACCTGGCCGGCATCCCCGCCATGTCGGTGCCCTACGGGGCGGGCGACGACGGCCTGCCGGTGGGGGTGCAGGTGCTGGCCCCCGCCCTGGGGGAGTCGCTTATGTTCCGGGCCGCCGCCGTGCTGGAGAGGAGCCGGCGGTGACGTGGGAGACGGTGGTCGGGCTGGAGGTCCACTGCGAGCTGGCCACCGCCACCAAGCTGTTCTGCGGCTGCCCCAACGCCTTCGGCCGCCAGCCCAACACCAACGTCTGCCCGGTGTGCCTGGGCCTGCCCGGGTCGCTGCCCGTCCTCAACCGCCAGGCGGTCGAGCTGGCCATGCGCATCGGCGCCGCCCTGCACTGCGACGTCCGCCGGTCGATCTTCGCCCGAAAGAACTACTTCTATCCCGACATGCCCAAGGACTACCAGGTCAGCCAGTACGACCTGCCGCTCAACGTGGGCGGCCACCTCGACCTGCCCGACGGCACCCGCGTGGGCATCGAGCGGGCCCACATGGAGGAGGACACGGGCAAGACCACCCACGTCCACGGCGGCGCCGGCGGCGCCCCGGGGGCGAGCGGCCGCATCGCCGGCGCCTCCTACGCCCTCGTCGACTACAACCGGGCGGGGGTGCCGCTGGTGGAGATCGTCAGCTCCCCCGGCATCCGCTCCCCCGAGCAGGCCCGGGCCTACGTCGCCGAGCTGCGCGACGTCCTGGTGGCCACCGGCGCGTCCGACGCCCGCATGGAGGAGGGGTCGATGCGGGTCGACGCCAACGTGTCGGTGCGCCGCCCGGGAGCGGCGCTGGGCACCCGGGCCGAGATCAAGAACCTCAACTCGGTGCGGTCGCTGGTGCGGGCCATCGCCTTCGAGGCCCGCCGCCAGGCCGACCTGCTGGAGGCGGGGGGGGCGGTCGTGCAGGAGACCCGCCACTGGGACGAGGGCGAGGGCCGCACCTCCCCGCTGCGCTCCAAGGAGGAGGCTGAGGACTACCGCTACTTCCCCGAGCCCGACCTCGTCCCCCTCGACCCGGGCGAGGACTGGAAGGCGGCGGTACGGGCCGGCCTGCCCGTCCTGCCGGTGGAGCGGCGAGCGGCGCTGGCCGCCGCCGCCGGCGTGGACGCCACCGACCCCGACGTCGCCGTGGTGGTGGGGGCCGGCCTCGACGGCCTCCTCACCACCGCCCTCGGCGCCGGCGTCGACGCCCGCCTCGCCCTGACCCGGGCCACCAACGAGGTGGCGGGCCGGGGCGTCGAGGCGGCCGCCGTCGATGCCGGCGCCTTCGCCTCCACCCTGCGGCTGGAGCAGGGCGGGCGGCTCACCGCCACCCAGTCCAAGCAGGTGCTGGCCCGGGTTCTCTCGGGCGGGGACCCCGAGGCGGTGGCGGCCGAGCTGGGGTTCGAGGCGCTGGCCGGCGACACCCTGGCGGCGGCGGTGGACGAGGCGATCGCGGCCAACCCCGGGGAGTGGGCGCGGTACCGGGCCGGCGAGGAGAAGCTCACCGGCTTCTTCGTGGGCCGGGTCATGGCCGCCACGAGGGGCAAGGCCGACGGCAAGGCGGTGACGGCGTTGCTGCGCCAGCGCCGCCACGCCTGAGCAGGTCAGGCGGGCCGTCCGGCCGGGGCCCGAGTGCTTGCGGCCCCGCGATCGGGTAGGGCAGACTGCGGCCTGCCACGAGATCGGGCCGGGGGCGAGGAAACCATGCGGGTTCTGCTGAGGAGACGAGCGGCGTTCACCATGCTGGCGAGCGCGGCCATCACGGGATCTCTCGCCGTCGCGGGGGTGCCCGCCTACGGCCAGGTGCAGGGGGCGGGGGTGAGCAACTCGGGAGGCGCGTCCGCCTCCACCGGGGGCAACTCCAGCACCGGCAACAACTCCACCAACGTCGCCTCCAACACCGCCGACGCCTCCACCCCGCCGGGCCAGACGTCGCCGTCGCTCGTCGGGGGCCTCCTCGGCCTGGTGGGCAACGTGGCCGGCGGCAACACCGCCAACGCCTCCACCGGCACGTCCGCGGTCGAGACCGGCCCGGCCCAGGCGAGCGGCAACAACGCCAACACCGCCGTCACCCAGTCGAGCACGGAGACCGGCCAC
>DATLGZ010000425.1:0-5032 GCA_035540235.1 Acidimicrobiales bacterium
GGCCAGGGCGGCGGCCACGGCCCCCCCGTCCCGCGCCGCCCGGAAGGCACGCACCCGCTCGCGCTGGCCGTGCTCACGCTCGGGGTCGGGGGCCAGGGCGGCCCCGGCGGGTGCCCCTCCCCCGGTGCGGAACCGGTTGACGCCCACCACCACCTGCTCGCCCCGGTCGATCGCCTTGGCCACCGAGTAGGCCGCCTGCTCGATCTCGCCCTGCTGGTAGCCGGCTTCGATGGCCGCCACCGCCCCGCCCAGGTCGTCGATGCGGGCCAGCAGGCGGGCGGCCTCGCCCTCCAGGGCGTCGGTCAGCTCCTCCACCAGGTACGACCCGCCCAGGGGGTCTGGTGTGGCCGCCACCCCGGTCTCGTGAGCCAGCACCTGCTGGGTGCGCAGGGCCAGGCGGGCGGCCGCCTCGCTGGGCAGGCCGAGGGCCTCGTCGTAGGCGTTGGTGTGCAGGCTCTGGGCGCCGCCCAGCACGGCGGCCAGAGCCTGGAACGTCACCCGCACCACGTTCACCTCCGGCTGCTGGGCGGTGAGCGCCGACCCTGCCGTCTGAGCGTGGAAGCGCAGCTTGGTCGACGCCTCCCGCCGGGCGCCGAAGCGCTCGGTGGTGATCCGCCACCACATCCGCCGGGCGGCCCGGAACTTGGCCACCTCCTCGAACAGCTGGTTGTGGGAGTTGAAGAAGAACGACATGCGGGGGGCGACGTCGTCCACGTCCAGTCCGGCGTCTACGGCGGCCTGCAGGTAGGCGACCCCGTCGGCCAGGGTGAAGGCCAGCTCCTGGGCGGCGGTGGCCCCCGCCTCCCGCAGGTGGTAGCCCGACACCGAGATGGTGTTCCACTGGGGCAGGCGCCCGGCGCAGTAGGCCATGGTGTCGGTCACCAGCCGCATGGAGGCCCGGGGCGGGTAGATGTAGGTCCCCCGGGCCATGAACTCCTTGAGCGGGTCGTTCTGGATCGTCCCCCGGAGGGCGGCGGGGGCGACGCCCTGCTCCTCCGCCACCAGCTCGTACAGCAGCAGGAGCACGGCGGCGGTGGCGTTGATCGTCATGGAGGTGGTGACGTGGTCGAGGGGGATGCCGGCGAGCAGGCGGCGCATGTCGTCGAGGGTGTCGATGGCCACCCCCACCCGGCCCACCTCCCCCTCGGCCCGGGGGTGGTCGGAGTCGTAGCCCATCTGGGTCGGCAGGTCGAAGGCGCACGACAGGCCGGTCTGGCCGGCGCCGAGCAGGAACCGGAAGCGGGCGTTGGTCTCCTCGGCGGAGCCGAAGCCGGCGTACTGGCGCATAGTCCACAGCCGGTCCCGGTACATGCCGGGGTGGATGCCGCGGGTGTAGGGAGGGGCGCCGGGCTGTCCCAGACGGTCGCCGGGGCTCACCACCCCAGCGTGTCGCCCTACAGGCCCAGCGGCAACCGGTTGGGCCGGAACAACTCGGTTCCTGGGGCCAGGCGGACGGGGTCGTCGGCGGGCCGGCCGGCGTTGGCGTAGGCCAGCTCCCGCTGGAGGTTGCCCACGCCGTTGGCCCCGACCAGCGGGGCCAGCTGGACGGTGCTCAGCGTGCCCAGGGCCCGGCCCGCCGAGTCGAGGAAGGCGCTCCCCGAGTCGCCGGGGATGCCAGGTGTGACGGTGAAGACGTCGGTCGTCCAGCCCCCACCCCCGTCGCCCAGGCTGACGCCCGTCTTGGGGCTGAGGACCGTGAGGCCCAGGCGCAACGAGGAGTTCCCGTAGGAGTAGACCCGCTCGAGCAGCCGGGTGCCGCTGGTGTTGAGCGCCCCCGGCCCGCCCCAGTGGGGGATCGACGGGTTGACCCGGGCCACGTCGTCGGGATGGACCCGCACGAGGGCGAAGTCGTTGTAGGCGCAGGTGTCGGCATCGGTCTCGCCCCGTTCCCGCATGGTGATCCACGAGTTGTAGGCCAGGCTGCCCGGCCTCGACGCCCCCGCGATGGTGATGGGCGTGCCCAGTGGCAGCGACGAGGCCTGGCAGCCGTCGGTGTCGGTGGCCCCGCCCGTCGAGGTGCAGTGGGCGGCCTGGCCCACGTAGACGGTGGCGGAGTCGTAGAACACGAAGTTGGCCGTGCACTGGCCGACCGGCGAGGTCACCTGCACGCCGGGGTGGACCGTCGCGCTCGCGGCCGGGGCCCACGCCGGCGCAACCATGACCGGTGTGGCCGTGACCGGACCGGGCGACAGGGCCACGGCGGCGGACGCCACCATCAACCCGACGCCCCCACCGCTGACGATCCGCCGGTGCCGCCGCACGGCGGCCAGGGTACTCCTACGCCGCCGGCGGCGCCTGGCGGGGGTGGGGCATGCACAGCTCGTCGTACTCGGCGATGACGATCTCGCCCGCGTCGGGGCCGCACGCCGGGCACGCCGGGTCGCGGGGCACCCGGAACGTCCGGAACGACTCCTCCATGGCGTCGTACGCCATCAGCCGCCCCACCAGCGGCTCACCCAGGCCCAGCAGCAGCTTGATCGCCTCCATGGCCTGGATCGAGCCAATGATGCCGGGCAGCACCCCCAGCACGCCCGCCTCGGCGCACGACGGCGCCATCTCGGGCGGGGGCGGCTCGGGGAACAGGCAGCGGTAGCAGGGGCCGTCGTAGGGCTTGAACACGGTGGCCTGGCCCTCGAAGCGGAAGATCGACCCGTGTACCACCGGGATGCGCTTGACCAGCGAGGCGTCGTTGATCAGGTAGCGGGTGGGGAAGTTGTCGCCGCCGTCGACGATCACGTCGTAGCCGTCGATCACGTCGAGGACGTTGTCGGCCCCCAGGCGCACGTCGTAGGTGACCACGTTCACGTCGGGGTTCATGGCCGTGAGCGTCTTCTTGGCCGAGTCGACCTTGCGCTCGCCCACCCGGTCGAGGTTGTGGAGGATCTGGCGCTGGAGGTTGGACTCGTCGACCACGTCCATGTCGACGATGCCCAGCGTGCCGACCCCGGCGGCGGCCAGGTAGAGGGCGGCGGGGGAGCCCAGGCCGCCCGCGCCCAGGAGCAGCACCTTGGACTCCAGCAGCTTCTGCTGGCCCGCCTCGCCCACCTCGGGCAGCAGCAGGTGGCGGTGGTAGCGGTTGCGCTGGTCGGGGGCGAGCACCTTGGGCGTGCTCCAGGGGCGGCCCTCGTTCTTCCACTTGTTGAACCCACCCGCCATGGAGACCACGTTGGTGTAGCCCAGCTCGGCCAGGGTGCGGGCCGCGAAGGCCGAGCGGGTACCGCTGGCGCAGTAGACCACGACGGGCACGTCGTGATCGGGCACCTTGCCCTCGACCTGGCTCTCGAAGTGGGCCCGGGAGAGGTGGACGGCGCCGGGGATGGCGCCCTGCTCGTACTCGCTGGGCTCCCGCACGTCGAGCAGGACGGCGGACGGGTTGGACCGGGCCAGGGCGGCGGCGCCGTCGGTGTCGACCTCGCGGATCTGGGCCTTGGTGCGGGCCAGGAGGTCTCGGAAGTTGGGCATGCGGTCGGTTCCCCTCGGCAAGCGGAGTCGTTCGTTCTGAAAACCCTACCGCGCAGGTCGACATTCCCGCCCCACCGACCGGGCCTGCCTCACCCCACCAGCCGGGGCAGGACCTCGCCGATGGGGGCGCGCAGCACGGCGCCGGCCAGGTCGTCGTAGGGAGTCGGGTCGGCGTTGACGATCACCACCCGGGCCCCGGCGGCGGCGGCCAGCGGGACGAGGTGGCACGCGGGCGAGACGGTCAGCATCGACCCCACCGCCAGCAGGAGGTCGGCCTCCTGGGCCGCCCGCTGGGCCCGCTCCAGGTCGGCGTCCACCAGGCTCTGACCGAACGAGATCGTCGCCGACTTCAGGATGCCGCCGCAGCGGAGGCAGGGCGGGTCGTGCTCGCCCGCCCGCAGCCGCTCCAGCACCGGCTCCATCGGGCCCCGGTCACCGCAGCCCAGGCACATGGCCTCCCGCATGGTGCCGTGCAGCTCGATCACCAGGGCCGGGTCGGAGCCGGCCCGCTGGTGGAGCCCGTCGATGTTCTGGGTCACCAGGGCGTGCAGCCGGCCCTGGCGCTCGAGCTCGACGAGGGCGAGGTGGCCGGCGTTGGGCTCGGCGGTCCACGCCGGAGACGCCAGCCGGGCCTGCCACACCTGGCGGCGCACCTCGGGGTCGCGGAGGTACTCGGAGATGTGCGAGGACCTCTCGGCCTTGGGGTTGCGCGTCCACACGCCCTGCGGCCCTCGGAAGTCGGGGATGCCCGACTCGGTCGAGATGCCGGCTCCGGTGAGGGCGACGACGCGGTTCGCCGCTCCCACCCACGCCCGCACCTGGCCCACCAGCTCGGGGTCGTCCACGAACTCCACTCTGCCTCTTGACGCGGCCAGCTACCGCAAGTAGAACACTGAAACTGCATGAAACAGCACAACGTCTGTGGAGAGTGGAACGGGATGACCACGTTGCTCGCCGAAGACGCTTCCCCCCTCATGGCCACCCTGGTGATCCGCCCGTGGCCCGACCCGGTGATCGACGTCCTGGGCCACGACCCCCGCTCCGCCTACGTCGAGCGGTTCTGGTTGGGCATCCTGGGCCCGAGCACCACCTGGCTGCTGCGCCTCCTCGCCGCCGAGCTGGAGGCCGCCCCCGACGGGTGCGAGCTCGACGTGGTGGAGACGGCGTCCACCCTCGGCCTCGGCACCCGCGGCGGGCGGCACTCGCCGTTCATGCGGGCTCTGGTGCGGTGCTGCCGCTTCGACCTGGCCGAGGTGCGGGGCGACGGGTCGGTGGGCGTGCGGCGGCGGGTGCCGCCCCTCAACCGCCGCCAGCTCCTGCGCCTGCCGCCGTCGCTGCAGGAGGCGCACCGCCAGTGGCAGGAGGCCACCCTCCACGTCCCCGCCGACGAGCAGCAGCTGCGCCGGTGCCGCCGCCTGGCCCTGAGCCTGGTCGAGCTGGGGGAGGACCGTGAGGTCGCAGAGGACCAGCTCCTGCGGTGGCGGTTCCCGCCCGCCCTGGCCCGGGAGGCGGCGGCGTGGGCGTGGGACCGCCACTTCTCGCCGCCCGACGCCGCCTCCCGGGCCAGGGC
>DATLGZ010000426.1:0-3258 GCA_035540235.1 Acidimicrobiales bacterium
CCCCCGCCCGCCGCCACCGCTCCAACCGCTCGGCCGCCGCGCCCAGCAGGCCGTCGGCCCAGTCCCACGGCTCGCGGTAGTGGTGGTCGAGCATGGCCAGGCGGACGGCCATCGGGTCCCAGTCCTTGACCAGGTCGCTCATGAACACCAGGTTGCCCAGCGACTTGGACATCTTCACCCCGTCGAGGCGAACCATCGGGGCGTGAAGCCAGTGGCGCACGAACGGCTCCCCGGTGGCCGCCTCCGACTGGGCCGCCTCGCACTCGTGGTGGGGGAAGATGAGATCGCTGCCCCCGCCGTGCAGGTCGATGGTGGTGCCCAGCTCCCGCAGGGCCAGGGCCGAGCACTCGATGTGCCAGCCCGGCCGGCCCGGCCCCCACATGGAGTCCCACGCCGGCTCGTCGGGCGCCGACGGCTGCCACAGCACGAAGTCGAGGGGGTCGCGCTTGGCGGGGTCGTCGGGGTTGCCGCCCCGCTCCGCCGCCAGCTCCAGCATCTCGTCCCGGCTCAGGTGGCTCACCTGGCCGAACCGCTCGAACGACCCCACGCTGAAGTAGACCGCCCCGCCGGACTGGTAGGCGTGGCCCCGGTCGAGGACCATCCCGATGAAGCCGAGGATGTCGTGGATGGCCGACGACGCCGGCGGCTCGCTGAAGGCGGGCAGCATGTTGAGGGCGGCCATGTCGGCGGAGAAGCGGGCCACCTCCTCGGCGGCCAGGTCGAGGTAGTGCACGCCCAGCTCCCGGGCCCGGCGCAGGATGTCGTCGTCGACGTCGGTGATGTTGCGCACGCACTGGGTGTCGTGGCCGGCGTCGCGCAGGCGGCGCTGGAGCACGTCGTAGAGCACGTAGGTGGCGGCGTGACCGGCATGGGTCGCGTCGTACGGCGTGATGCCGCAGGTGTACATGGTGACCATCGGCCCCGGCCTGAAGTCGACGACCGCCTGGCGGGCGGTGTCGTACAGCCGCATGGGCATCAGCTCACGGGCCTTCGTGGCCGACCAGGCGGATGGTGGCCCGCATCTTGTACCGGCGGTTGACCTCGAGGAGGACGGCGGTCAGCTCCTCGATGGGAGCGGCGTTGGCCAGGGAGCCGGCCTGGAGGGGGCGCAGGTCGGGGATGCGGCGGACGAGGTCGGCGGTAGCGTCGGCGGCGGCGGGCGAGCCGGCGCACACGAGGACGTCGCCGGTCATGGGGCGGGAGAGGTCGGCCAGGGAGCGGGCGGGCAGGTGGTGGAAGGCGGCCGCCACCAGGGCCCGGGGCACCGCCTGCTGCACGGCCACCGCCACCGACCCCTCGGGGGGCACGACGGGCCGGAACTCCCCGTCCACCCGGGCCAGGGCGTTGGCCATGGAGACGACGACCTTGCCGTCGAGCTCGGCGGCCACCGAGGCGGCGGTGGCGGCGGCTGCGTCCCATGGGGTGGCCACCACCACGAGGCCGGCCCGGGCCGCGTCGGCGTTGCCTCCCGGCGCCAGGGGCAGGTCGAGCTCGGGCCAGCGCTTGCGGATCGTCTCGCACGCCTCGGTGGCCCGCTCCGCCGACCGCGAGCCGAGGACGACGGCGACGCCGGCCGAAGCCAACCGCGCCGCGAGGGCCTGCCCGGCCGGCCCCGTGCCTCCAAGAATCCCGACGTCCATGGGCGACACACTGGCACGGCAGCGACCGCTGCGACGAGACGGCGGAGGCGTCCCCGCCCCTCGCCGAAAAAGGAGTCGAGTCGGCGCGCCTGCGTGCCGATAGCGAAACCATGGCGGATCGCCAGAACGATCCCCGGCCCGAAACAACGAGGTCTCGGGACCGGCTCCGTCCGGGGGGCGACGTCCTCGACCGCCACCACGCGGACTGGGGGATCATGCTCCAGTCCCTGGTCGTCATGTGGGGGATCTGCTCCGCCTTCTTCCTGATCGTGCTGTTCACGACCAGCCCTCCGGGGGACCGCCGGGCCGTCCTGGTGTGCGCCAACGTCATCGGCTTCACCCTGCTGGGGATTCTGTGGGTGGGGCGGGACCACCTGCCGTGGTGGACGCCGGACGTGTGCGCCTACCTGCTCTACCTCGTGGTAGGGGCCATGATCGCCGGCTACGAGGACCCCAACATCCCCTACGGCCAGGCCTACCTGTGGCTGGCCGTCCACGCCTTCTACTTCCTGCCCTGGCGGCGGGCCGCGCCCCAGGTCGCCTTCATCGCCGTGAACTACGCCGTCACCCTGGTCGCCATGCCGGGGGACGTCTTCCCCTTCCAGCGGTGGGCGATCATGGTCCTGACCATCGTGGTCATCTGCACCCTGGTGGCGCTGCTGCGGGCGCGGGTCGAGGCTCTCGTCGCCCGGCTGGCGGACGCGGCCCGCACCGACCCTCTGACCGGGCTGCGCAACCGGCGGGCCTACGAGGAGGTGCTGGACCTCGAGATGGCCCGCTGCGACCGCACCGGTGAGACGTTCTCCCTGGTGCTGGGGGACATCGACCACTTCAAGGCGGTCAACGACAAGCTCGGGCACCCCGCCGGCGACCGGGTCCTCAAGCGGGTGGCGGCCGACGTGGCGGCCAGCTGCCGCCGCATGGACACGGTGGTGCGGATGGGCGGCGAGGAGTTCGCCCTGCTCCTGCCGGCCACCGACGCCGACGGGGCCTTCCTGCTGGCCGAGCGACTCCGGCTCGGCATCCGCCGGACGTTCCGCCGCCACCCCGTGCCGGTCACCATCAGCTTCGGCATCGCCTCGTACCCGGCCGACGCCGATGGGCCCGACGCCCTCCTCCAGGCCGCCGACGCCGCCCTCCTCACGGCCAAGGGGCTGGGCCGCGACCGGGCCGTCGTCTACAGCCGGAGCGTGGCCGGTTCGCGCGCCGGCGGCCCTCAGAGCCCGCCCAGGTAGGCGGCCTCCAGGACGTGGGGGTTGGCCGCCAGGTCGGCGGCGGGGCCGGCGTAGACGACCGTGCCCCGGCACAGCACCACCGCCCGGTCGGCGTGCTCGAGGGCCAGGCGGGGGTGCTGCTCGGCCACCAGGACCCCCGCACCCTCGCCCCGGGCCAGGCCGCGGAGCAGCCCCAGGGCGTGGCGCGCCGCCCGGGGAGCGAGTCCCATGCTGGGCTCGTCGGCCAGGACCAGGCGGGGGCGGCGGGCCAGGGCGCGGGCCAGGGCCAGCAGCTGCTGCTCGCCTCCCGACAGGCGCCCGGCGCGCCGCTCGAGGAGGGGCTCGAGGGCGGGCACGTCCCGGAGAGCGCTGGCTATGGCCTCCTTCCCGCCGCCCTTCCCGCC
>DATLGZ010000427.1:0-6137 GCA_035540235.1 Acidimicrobiales bacterium
AGTCGGCGGCCCGCGAGATCGAGATCTTCTTCCCGAACCTCGACAAAGGCTCAACCGGGGGTTGAGTCCCTGCGCCGATCCGCCTAGCCTCTGGCCCAGCCCTACTGGCGCGGAGGCTCCCGTCCACATCCTCATGGCCCACACCCCCATGGCCCGCATCACCATGGCCGACATCACCATGGCCGACATCCGATGACGGACAACTTCTTCTCCGCCTTCCTCGGGCGCGACATGGCCGTCGACCTCGGTACCGCCAACACCCTGGTCTACGTGCGCGGGCGGGGCATCGTGCTCAACGAGCCGTCGGTGGTGGCGGTCAACGTGCGGGACGGGCGGCCGCTGGCCGTCGGCCTCGAGGCCAAGCGGATGATCGGGCGCACGCCCAACCACATCCAGGCCGTGCGCCCTCTGAAGGACGGGGTGATCAACAACTTCGAGATCACCGAGAAGATGCTCCGCTACTTCATCCAGCGGGTGCACCAGCGCCGGTGGGCCAAGCCCCGGATGGTGATCTGCGTCCCCTCGGGCGTCACCGGCGTGGAGAAGCGGGCGGTGCAGGAGGCGGCCGAGTACGCCGGCGCCCGCAAGACCCCCTTCATCATCGAGGAGCCCATGGCGGCCGCCATCGGGGCGGGGCTGCCCGTCCACGAGCCGACCGGCAACATGGTGGTCGACATCGGCGGCGGCACCACCGAGGTGGCCGTCATCTCCCTGGGCGGCATCGTCACGTCGAAGTCGGAGCGGATCGGCGGCGACGAGCTCGACGAGGCGGTCATCCAGTACGTCAAGAAGGAGTACAGCCTGGCCCTGGGGGAGCGCACCGCCGAGGAGATAAAGATCGCCCTGGGCTCGGCCTACCCCCTGGAGCGGGAGGTCTACGCCGAGATCCGCGGTCGCGACCTGGTAACCGGCCTGCCCAAGACCATCGTGATCTCCACCGAGGAGGTACGGAAGGCGCTGGAAGAGCCGGTGGCGTCGGTAGTCGACGCGGTGAAGGTCACCCTCGACAAGACCCCGCCCGAGCTGGCCGCCGACATCATGGAGAAGGGGATCGTCCTCACCGGCGGTGGAGCGCTGCTAACAGGCCTCGACGTGCGCCTCTCAGTGGAGACCGGCATGCCTATCGTGGTGGCCAAGAACCCGCTCCACTCCGTGGCCATCGGCTCGGGACAGTGCCTCGAGGAGTTCAATGTCCTTCGGCAGGTTTTGGCGAACTCAGGGGAACGCTAGGTTCGCCATACCTCCCGTCCGCGCCGCGTCCTCGCCCGTTCCGCGGTAGCCGGCGGTGGCCGTCTACCGGCGCTCCCGGCGCCATCGCTTCCTCCTCCTCCTGCTCGTCCTCACTTCCGTGACCGCCATCACCCTCGACTACCGCGACGGGGGCACGGGCGCGCTGGAATCGCTCCGCCAGGGGGCACGCGACGCCCTGGCGCCGCTGCAGGGCGTGGCGTCCACGGTGTTCGAGCCGGTCGGCGACTTCTTCGGGGGCATCACCCGTTACCGCTCGCTCCAGCGGGAGAACGGAGACCTGCGGGCCGAGCTGGATGAGGCCCGCGGCGCCCGGCTGGCAGGGGAGGGGGCGGAGCGGGAGCGCCAGGCGCTCCTGGAGCTGATGCGCCTCGACTTCGCCTCCACCATCCCGGCGGTGGCGGCCCGCGTGGTGTCCACCTCGCCGTCGAACTTCCAGCACACGGTCGTGGTCGACCGGGGGTCTGACAAGGGTGTGGCCGTGGGCATGCCGGTGGTCACCGGCGCCGGCCTGGTGGGGCGGGTGCTGGAGGTGTCCCAGAGCCGGGCCACCGTCCGGCTGATCACCGACCGCTCGTCCAACGTGGGCGTCCGCCTGACGGGATCGGGCGAGGTCGGGATCGCATCCGGCAACGGCGCCCGCCAGCCCCTCGACGTGGAGTTCGTGGCCGCCGGCACCCGCGTCGGCGAAGGGGAGGCGGTCGTCACCTCGGGCGTGGACGGCAGCGCCTATCCTCCCGAGGTGCCCGTCGGCACGGTGAAGTCGTCCAACACGCCTCCCGGCGCCATCGCCCAGGAGATCACGGTGGAGCCGGCCGTCGACCTGGCTCGCCTGGAGTACGTCAAGGTGCTGCTCTGGGGGGCGGCGCCCCGCTGATGATCACCGACCTCCGCTTCCGGCTCCCCGTCGCCCTGCTGCTGTGCCTGCTGCTGCACACCACGCTCCTGGCCGAGGTCCGTGTGGCGGGGGTGATGCCCGACATCATGCTGCTGGTGGCGGTGGCGGCCGGGCTCGTGGCGGGGCCCAGCTACGGAGCGGTCGCGGGCTTCGCCTCGGGGCTGCTGTCCGACCTCCTTCTGCCCACGCCCCTGGGCCTCTCCGCCCTGGTGTTCACCCTCATCGGCTACGCGGTGGGGCTGGCCAAGGCCGGGCTGCTGCGGGAGTCGCCGGCGTTCCCGGTGGCGGTGGCGTTCGTGGCCAGCTCGGCGGGCGTGGGCCTCTTCGCCCTGGCCGGCAGCATGATCGGGGCCACCGGCCTAATGAACGCCCGCCTCGCCACCGTCATGCTGGTGGTGGGCATCGCCAACGGGCTGCTCGTGCTGCCCGTGCTCCGCCTCGTGCGCTGGTCGCTGGCCGGCCGCCCGCCCGAGCGGGCCTACGCCGAGTGACCGCCATCCGCTCACAGTGGGGCGACCGCCGGCCGGCGTGGACCGAACGCAGCGGCCGGGAGCGGCGGGACTCGACCCGTTTGCGCATGGCCATCCTGGGCGTGGTGGTGCTGTCCCTGTTCGCCACCATGCTGGCCCGCCTCTGGTACCTGCAGGTGCTGGCCGCCCCCGAGCTCAAGGTCGAGGCCCAGACCAACAGCGTGCGGCTGGTCTACACCGAAGCCCCGCGGGGCAAGATCCTCGACCGCAACGGCGAGGTGCTGGTCGACAACCGCATCGTCCCCACCGCGGTGGTCGACCGCGACGCGGCCCGGGCCCACCCCGACCTGGTCCCCAGGCTGGCGGCCCTGCTGGGCCGGCCCCAGATCGAGCTCGAGCGCCGCCTCCAGGACGAGCGGTTCAGCCTGTTCAAGCCCGTCCCCGTGGTCGAGGACGTGCCCAAGGAGAAGGTCGTCTACCTGAGGGAGAACCAGGCCGCCTTCCCCGGGGTGGGCGTCGTCCAGATCGCCCAGCGCAGCTACCCGCACGGCACCCTGGGCGCCCACCTCCTCGGCTACGTCGGGGAGATCAACGATGTGGAGCTGGAGGCTCGCCGGGCCCTGGGCTACCGGGGGGGCGACACCATCGGCAAGTCGGGGGCGGAGCTGGCCTACGAGGCCGCCCTCCGGGGGGTGCCCCAGGTCGAGAAGCTGCAGGTCGACTCCCAGGGCCGGGTGCTGCGCTCGCTGGGCGTCCAGCCCCCCGTGCCCGGCCACGACGTCCAGCTCACCATCGACATCAAGGCGCAGGCCCTGGCCGAGGAGTCGCTGAAACAGGGCCTGGAGACGGCCCGGCAGACCTGGGACCCCGAGCAGCTCAAGCGCTACCTGGCCCCCGCCGGGGCGGTCGTCGTGCAGGACCCGCGTGACGGCTCGATCCTGGCCATGGCGTCGTACCCGACGTACCACCCCGACGAGTTCGTCAACGGCATCAGCACCGCCCGCTTCCGGGAGCTCAACGACCCCGCCAACCACTACCCCCTCAACAACCGGGTGCTGCAGGGGCTCTACGCCCCCGCCTCCACGTTCAAGCTCGTCACCTCTCTCGCCGGGCTCAGCCGGGACGCGGTGGCGCCCAACACCACGATCACCGATGCCGGGTCGATCCAGATCGGCGACCGGGTGTTCCGCAACGCCTTCGGCACGCCGCACGGGCGGGTCAACCTGGCCCGGGCCCTGGCCGTGTCGAGCGACGTGTACTACTACCTGCTGGGCGAGAAGCTGGACGAGTCGCGCAAGCCCTTCCCCATCCCCGAGGCGGCCCGCTCCTTCGGCCTGGGCCGGGCCACCGGCATCGAGCTGCCCTTCGAGCTGGAGGGGTGGGTGCCCGACCCCGACAACAAGAAGAAGCGCAACGAGGAGAACCCCCAGGCCTTCCCCTTCGGCGAGTGGTTCACGGGCGACAACGTCAACCTGTCCATCGGCCAGGGCGACCTGGTGGTGACGCCCCTGCAGCTCACCAACGTCTACGCCACCTTCGCCAACGGGGGCACGGAGTGGGTGCCCCACGTCGGCCACGCCATCCGCGACGTGGTGACGGGGGCGGTGGAGACGATCGCCCCCCGCCAGCAGTCGAAGGTCAACATCCCGCCCGCTCACCGCGAGGCGGTGCTCGAAGGCCTCCAGCGGGTGGTGACGTCCGACGAGGGCACGGGCTACGGCGCCTTCTTCGGGTTCCCCCTGGCCCAGTTCCCCATCGCCGGCAAGACCGGGACGGCCGAGGTCAGCGGGGACAAGCAGGAGACGGCCCTGTTCGTGGGCTTCGGCCCGGCGGACTCGCCCCGCTACGTCGTGTCGGCGGTGATGGAGGAGTCGGGCCTGGGGTCGTCGGCCGCCGCCCCGGTCGTGCGGCGGATATTCGACGGTCTCATCGGCAACCCGCCCCGGCCCGTGGCCCGGGTGGCCAACCGGATCGACTGATGGCCGTCGGCTACTCGCCGCCGCGGTACGCGGGCACGTCGGGGGCCCGCTCGGCCCGCAACCCCGCCACCCCCTGGCGGCGCCTCGACGTGGTGCTGATCGCCTCGGTGCTGTGCCTGGCGGGCACGGGCATCCTGATGGTGTACTCCTCGACCCGCCAGCAGCAGCTGGCCAGCGGCCTCGACCCCCAGGAGTACCTCAGGCGCCAGGCCCTGTTCGTGGTGGTCGGGCTGGCGGCGATGGCGGTCTGCGTCCTCGTCGACTACCGCACGATCCTCGTCGCCGCGCCGGCGCTCATGGCGGCCGCCATGCTGTCGCTGCTCGTGGTCCTGACCCCCCTGGGCAGCTCGGCCCGAGGGGCCCAGGCCTGGTTCGCGCTGGGGCCGTTCAACCTCCAGCCCTCGGAGCTGGCCAAGGTGGTGGTGATCATCGCCCTGGCCGCCTACCTCTCGATGCATCGCGGTGACATCGAGACCCCCCAGATCCTCTTCACGCTCGGGATCGTGGCCGTCCCGCTCCTGCTGCTCTACCTGCAGAACGACATGGGCACGGGCATGGTCTTCGTGGCGGTGCTGATGGGCGTGCTGCTCGTGGCCGGGGCCAAGCCCCGCCACATCGCGGCGCTGACCGCCCTGGGCGTGATGGGCGTGGTGGCGATCTTCCAGCTCGGGATCGTGAAGGAGTACCAGCTCGACCGCCTGGCCGCCTTCCTCGACCCGGCCGGCGAGCCGGAGCGGTCGAGCTACAACCTGCGCCAGTCCCAGATCGCCATCGCCGCTGGCGGCCTGACCGGCAGGGGCGTGTTCCAGGGGACCCAGACCAACCTCTCCTTCGTGCCCGAGCAGCACACCGACTTCATCTTCACCGCCGTGGGCGAGGAGCTGGGGTTCGTCGGGGCCACCACCCTGCTGGCCCTGCTGGGCCTGGTCATGTGGCGGACGTGGCGGGCGGCCGCCCTGGCCAAGGACCAGTTCGGCTCTCTGCTGTGCGTGGGCGTGCTGTCGATGCTTCTGTTCCAGACCTTCGAGAACATCGGCATGACGATGGGGATAACGCCCATCGTGGGCATCCCGCTGCCCTTCGTGTCCTACGGGGGATCGGCGCTGGTCGCCTGCTTCGCCGCCGTCGGGCTGGTCCTCAACGTTCACATGCGCCGCTACTCCTGACCCGAGCGGCGGCGGCGATATACTGCCGCGTCCTCATGAACGTACCCTGGCCGCGGGTCCTACCGCTGTTGGCCACGGTGCAGGTGCTCGGCCGGCTCGTCCGGGCCAGGCACGGGAAGCGGGCGTCGGCGCCGCCGGAGGCGGACACGGAGGCCGGAGCCGCTACCACGCCTGACCCCACCCCCCGCCCGGCCGGGGAGCTTGCCCGCTTGGTCCCGCCGAGCCTCCTCTCCGTCGCGTTTCCCAGCCCCCCTGGCCGGGCTGGTCCACCCCAGTCGATCTGGCGCTCCGGCGCGCCGCCGAGGCGATCCTCGGCGGCCGGCGACGGATGCGTGGCACGCCTCGGCGCGTGCGCTCCGAGAAGGGACGCTCCCCA
>DATLGZ010000428.1:0-3452 GCA_035540235.1 Acidimicrobiales bacterium
CTCGTTCCCGTACTGCCTCCACAACAACAGCAACGCCTTCCAGGCGCCGGTGGCGTGGGGGCGGGGCAACAACCTCTACATGCTCAGCGTGGGCTGGGACGAGCAGGACACCCGCAGCAAGGTCAGCATCGTCCTCCACCGCTCCACCGACGCCGGCGACAGCTGGTCGAGCACCGTGGTGCGCGACGCCCGCGCCACCGAGCGCGACGGCATCAACGAGAACAACCGCCCCGTCACCGACATCGCCGTCGACACCCGCGGGAGCCAGGACATCGTCTACGTGAGCTACCGGCGGGGCTACTCCGGCACCACCAGCGGCAACGGCCGGCCGTCCATGCCGATGGTGGCGGTGTCCACCGACAGCGGGCAGACGTTCTCCGAGCCCGTGCCCGTGATCGCCGACCAGTTCGAGCAGGCGGCCACGAGGGACGGGGCCATCCGGTCGACCACCACGGTGGCCAACGCCACCACCACCACGGCGGTCCCCGGCAGCCTCGCCTCCCAGCCCAACCAGGCCGCCAACTTCGGCGGCGGCAACCCGTCGATCACCCTCGACGACCGCGGCAACGTCTACGCGGCGTGGAAGTCGGCCTACTCCAACATCAGCCCGGCCCCGCCGGCCGGCATCTTCCTGTCCCGCTCCACCGACCGGGGGGCGACGTGGACGGTGACCCAGATCCGGCCCTTCGGCTACCAGAACGGCTCCGCCTTCATCATCCCCCAGGTGGAGTGGACGCGGGGAGGCGGGCCTGACGGCACCCTCCACGTGGTCTACGACGGGAGCGACCGACCCGAGACCAACAGCTACTCGACCATCTACTACACCCGCTCGACCGACAACGGCCAGACGTGGTCCGACCCGGTGCGGCTGCCCGACGTCGACGAGGCCGAGCTGGTCGGCCAGTACATCGCCAACCTCAGCGCCGCCCCCAACGGCCGCCTCGACGTCGCCTGGTGGGACACCCGGGACGACCCCGGCATCCGGTCCAACGACGTGTACTACACCTACTCCACCGACGGCGGCCGCACGTGGGCCCGCAACATCCGGGTCTCCGACCAGACCATCGACCGCCGCTTCGGGGTGTGGGGCGACAACTTCGACCAGAACTCACCGCCGGGGTTGGCCTCGGTCAACCAGTACGCCATCTTCGGCTGGGACGACACCCGGTTCTCCCGGGGCGAGGGCGGCCCGGTGCTGGCCGAGGACCCCGTCGCCGCCGGCGTAGGGGTGGGCGGCGGCGTGCAGGACATCTTCGTGTCGACCGTCCAGTTCGCGGCGGTGGGCGGCGGTGCTTCCAGCGCGGCCAAGGCGGTGCTGGCCGGCGTCGTGGGCCTGGTGGCGGTGGGGCTGGTGCTGCTCCTCGTGACCATGTCCTCGCGGCGCAAGGACGGCCCCGCCCGGCCCAGGCGGGCGGCTGAGCCCAAGTCGGAGGCGCCCGTGGGCTGACGGCGCCCCAAGTGTCGCGGCCGCCTGCGTGGCCAACGTCGCGGCCGCCTGCGTGGCCAACGTCGCGGCCGCCTGCGTGGCCAACGTCGCGGCCGGTGCCCGAACCGCATCCCCTGGTCGGGTTCGTGCACCGGCCGCCCCGCCTGCGTGGCCCGAACGCCACGACGGCCTGCGTGGCCCGAACGCCGCCCCCGCCTGCGTGGCCCGAACGCCGCCATGGCCTGCGTGGCCCGAACGCCACGACGGCCTGCGTGGCCCGAACGCCACGACGGCCTGCGTGGCCCGAACGCCACGACGGCGGCGGGCGTAGACTGACCAGCACGCGGGTACGGGCGGGCTCCGGTGGGCCGGAGGCGCCCCGCACCCACCAAGGAGGTCGGAAGGATGCAGTCCGCTCCCACCAACCCGGCGTCCGGGCGCGCCGCGTCCAGCTGCGCCAACCACAAGAAGCGGGAGCGGGTGGCGACGTGCGGCGCCTGCGGCTCGTTCCTCTGCACCGACTGCATCGTCCACACCGCGGTCGGGGTCAAGTGCCGCCGCTGCACCGGCGGGGCGGCGGCCACCAGCCCCACCGCCTCGGCCCGGGCCAGGCATGCGGCCGCCGGCAAGCGGCGCCGCTGGGCGGCGCCGGTGGCGCTGGCGGGGGCCGTGTTCGTGGTCGTGGGGGCCGTCGCCTTCCTGGGCCGGGACGGAGGCGGGTCCACCGACGAGCCCGACATCGCCCTCGACGGTGGGGGCGTCACCGCCACCGAGTTCAACGACGGCTCGTTCGTCGACCGCCCTGTCGACTTCCGGGGCGGCGGCGGGCAGCGGATCGGCGCCACCCTCACCATCCCCTCCCAGCTGGGCGGCGGGCGGGCGCCCGGCGTGCTGATCGTGCCGGGAGGCGGGGCCCAGGACCGCAACGGCGGGATCACCCTCGAGGGCAGCCTTCCCGACCCCCTCTACCAGGACCTGGCCGAGTCGTTCGCCGGTTCGGGCCTGGTGAGCCTGCGCTACGACCGGCGGGCGTCGCGGGCCCTGCAACTGCCGCCCGGCACGCCGCTGACCTGGGACGACCTGGTGGCCGACGCCCGGGCCGGCCTCGAGTTCCTGTCCCAGCGGCGGGAGACGCAGGACCAGCCCATCACCGTGGTGGGCTACGACCAGGGCGGGTTCATCGCCATGGTTCTGGCCGCCGACCCGCGCGTGAAGGGCGTGGTGCTCATCTCCACACCCGGGCGGCCGGTGCCCGAGGTGCTGGCGTCGGACTTCCTGCGGGGCATCCCCGACCCGGCCAAGGCCCAGGCCGTGTCCGACCAGATGCGGGCGGCGGCGGCCGAGCTGGTGGCGACCGGGTCGGCGCCCAACGTGGCCACGATGCCCGAGGAGCTGCAGCTGGTCTTCAGCGCCGACGCCGCCTACCTGCGGGGCCTGTTCTCCTTCGACCCGGTGGCGGAGGCGGCCAAGGTGCGCGTCCCCGCCCTGGTCGTGCGGGGCGGCAACGACGGCAGCATCCTCCAGGGCGACGTCGACCGCCTCACCGCCGCCCTGGCCCGGTCGGAGCCCCTGATCTCCCCCCTGGGGAGCAACACCCTCTCCCTGCCGCCCGGGCAGGAGGGCCGCTTCCACAACCCCTCCCGCCACGGGACGACCCGTGACGGCGACGCCGTGTTCGCCATGAGCGAGTGGGTGAAGAACACGGCCAGGTGACGGCGCCGTTCGGCAGCTGGCCGTCGCCCCTCACGGCGGCGGTGCTGGTCGAGCGCACGGTGTCGTTGAGCTCGCTCACGGCGGAGGGGGGCCGGTTGTGGTGGTGCGAGGGCCGGCCCGCCGAGGGCGGCCGGGTGGCCCTGGTGTGCGACGGGGGCGACGTGCTCGGCCCCGAGCTGTCGGTGCGCACGCGGGTGCACGAGTACGGCGGGCGGGCCTACGCGGTGGCGGGCGGCACCCTGGTCTTCTCCAACGACGGCGACCGCCGCCTGTGGCGGGTGCACGCCGGCGGGCCGCCCGCGCCCATCACGCC
>DATLGZ010000429.1:0-5697 GCA_035540235.1 Acidimicrobiales bacterium
CCCCCAGGTCGTCGAGGTTGCCGGCCGGGTTGCCCGGCGTGTTGACCCACAGGCACAGGGCCCGGGCCGCGTCGGCCTCGGGCACGGCCGACAGGTCGAGGCGCCACCGGTCGTCGACCGGGACCGGCACCGGCCGGCACCCGGCCAGCACGGCCCCCATCTCGTAGGTGGGGTAGGCGACCGACGGGTACAGCACGGTGTCCCGCTCGGGCGTCCGCAGCCGCAGCACGTGGGGCAGGCTGGCCACCAGCTCCTTGGTGCCCACGCAGGCGGCCAGGGCGCGGGCGGGGACGTCCACCCCGAAGCGGCGGGCGATCCACCCCGCCGCCGACTGCCGGAAGGCGAGGGTGCCGATCGAGGCGGGGTAGCCCCGCTCGGCGCCCGACGACGCCAGGGCGGCGACCACCTGAGGCGGGGGCGGGTCGCAGGGCGTGCCCACGGACAGGTCGACGATGCCGCCGTCGTGTGCGGCGGCCACCGCCTTGAGGTCGTCGAGGCGGTCGTAGGGGTATGGCGGGGGGACGAAGCCGGCCACCTACGCCACCAGGAAGGGGGCGAAGCGGGGGACGTCCACCTCGTGCAGCCGGGCCCGCAGCCGCGTGCCCTGGTCCTCGTGCTCCTCGGAGAGGATCTCGCCGTGGCGGTGGAGGGCGGCGATCACGTCGCCCCGGTCGTAGGGCACGACCAGCTCCACCACCTGGAACAGCGCCCGCAGCCGGTCGCCGAGAGCGGCCAGCAGCCCGTCCACCCCCTCGCCGGTGGCGGCCGACAGCGTGACCGAACCGGGATGGCGCTGGCGCAGGCGGGCCAGCTTCCCCTCGTCGTCCGGTCCCAGCTTGTCGGCCTTGTTCAAGGCGACGAGCTGGGGGACCTCGCCCGCCCCGATCTCGTCGAGCACCGAGCGCACGGCCTGCATCTGGGCCTCGGGATCGGGGGCGGACACGTCCACCACGTGGACCAGCAGGTCGGCCTCCACGACCTCGTCGAGGGTCGAGCGGAAGGCCTGCACGAGCTGGTGGGGGAGCTTGCGCACGAACCCCACCGTGTCGGTGAGCAGGACGGGCTCGCCCCCGGGCAGGTTGAAGCGTCGGGTGGTGGGGTCGACGGTGGCGAACAGCCGGTCCTCCACCACCACACCGGCGTCGGTGAGGCGGTTGAGCACGGTCGACTTGCCGGCGTTGGTGTAGCCCACCAGGGCGACCGTCGACAGCCGCGACCGGGAGCGGGCCTTGCGCTGGGTGCGGCGGTTCTGCTGGAGCTCGCGCAGCTCCTCCTCCAGCTTGGTGACCCGCCGCAGCAGCCGCCGGCGGTCGACCTCGAGCTTGGTCTCGCCCCCGCCGAAGCGGGTGCCGATGCCACCCGCCTGCTGGCTGAGGGCCTTGCCCCGGCCCCGCAGGCGGGGGAGGCGGTAGCGCAGCTGGGCCAGCTCGACCTGGTTCTTGCCCTCCTGGGTGTGGGCGTGCTGGGCGAAGATGTCGAGGATCAGGGCGGTGCGGTCGATGGCCGTGCGCCCGAGGATCTTCTCCAGGTTGCGGCTCTGGGCCGGCGACAGCTCGTCGTCGAAGATCACGGTGTCGGCGTCCACGGTCTCGGAGATCTCCCGCAGCTCGTGGGCCTTGCCCTTGCCCACGAACGTGGCCGGGTCGGGCTCGTCCCGCCGCTGGAGGACCCGCTCGGCCTCGTCGGCGCCGGCCGTGTCGGCCAGGGCGGCGAGCTCGTCGAGGGACGCCTCGGCCTCGTCCACGGTGACGGGCGGGATGGCCACCCCCACCAGCACCACCGCCTCCCGCCGGTGCCGCTCGATCAGTGCCATGGCCACTCCACCTCGAAGACGAACCGGGCCGGCCCGGTGAGGGTGGCGGCCCCGCCGTCGAGCTCGACGGTGGCGTCGCCGCCCGGCTGGTGGACCGTGACCCGGCTCCCCACCAACCCCTTGGCGTGAGCCACGGCCGCCGCCGCGCAGGCGCCGCTGCCGCACGCCAGCGTCTCCCCCACCCCTCGCTCGAAGACCCGCAGAGTGATCTCGTCGGGGCCCGGCCCGGGGACGACGAGCTCCACGTTGACGTCGAGCCGGTCGGGCGGCACGGCGGTGGCCAGGTCGTCGACCAGGACCACCCGGTGCGGGTTGCCCACGTCTACCCGCTCGCCGACGACGGTGACCGGCCCCATCTCGACGGTCACGTGGCCGTCGTCGAGCAGCGTCACCCGGCGGGGGCCGGCGTCGGTCGTGATGGTGAAGCGGGGGCCGGCCTCCCAGCCGGCGTCGTGGACGGCCCGGGCCGCGCAGCGCAGGCCGTTGCCGCTGGTCTCGGCCCGGCCGCCGTCGGCGTTGCGCAGCTCCATGCGGGGGCCGGCGCCCTCCCGCGTCAGGCGGATGAGGCCGTCGGCCCCCACGCCGCGGTGGCGGTCGCAGACGGCACGGGCCAAGGCGGCGTCGACGGGCCGGGCGCCGTCGGCGTCGAGCAGGATCAGGAAGTCGTTCCCCAGGCCGTGGTACTTGCGCAGGCGCATCTAGGACGCCAAGTGTCCCAGGAGGGCCGGTAGGAGGGCGAGCGGGTTTGCCTCGGCGCCGAACCAGGCGATGCGGGGGTCGCGGCGGAACCACATGCGCTGGCGGCGGTCGAACTGGCGGGTGCGGGCGACGGCGGCCCCGACGGCGTCGTCGAGCGACGTGCGGCCGGCGAGGTGGTCGAGCAGCTCCCGGTAGCCCAGGGCCTGGCGGGCGGTGCGGGAGAGCGGCCCGGCGGCCAGGGCCCGGGCCTCCTCGAGGAAGCCGGCGTCCAGCTGGGCGTGGTAGCGGGCCTCGATGCGGGCCGCCACCACCGGGCGGGGCAGCCACACCCCGGCCAGGCGGAAACGGGTGGGCGGGTAGGCGGCCAGGCCGGGGCCGAACGAGGAGAACCGGCGGCCGCTTCCCAGCGTGACCTCCAGGGCCCGCACGATGCGGCGGGCGTTGGCGGGCTGGATGCGGGCCGCCGCCGGGGGGTCGGCCACCGCCAGCTGGCGGTACAGGGCCCCGACGCCGGCGGGGGTGGCGGCCTGGCTCTCCAGCTCGGCCCGCAGGGCGGGCCACGAACCGGGCACGTCGAGCCCGTCCACGACGGCGTTGAGGTAGAGGCCCGTCCCCCCCACCAGCAGGGCCCGGTGGCCGCGGCCCTCGATGCCGGCCAGGGCGGCGCTGGCCGCCCGCTGGAAGCGGCTCACCGAGAAGTCCTCGGAGGGGTCGGACAGGTCGAGGAGGTGGTGAGGCACCTCCGCCCGCTCGGCGGGAGTCGGCTTGGCCGTCCCCACGTCCATGCCCCGGTACACCTGCATGGAGTCGACCGAGACGATCTCGACGTCGCCCACGCGGCGGGCCAGCTCCAGCGCCAGCGCCGACTTTCCCGACGCGGTGGGGCCGACCAGGGCCAGGTGGCGCCTCAGGCCGTCACACCCACACTCAGAGTGGGACCACGGGGATCCGGGTGCGGTGGCGGGGGCCGGCGGTCACCTCGACCAGCTCCCCCCGCAGGTGGTGCGGGGCGGCGCCGGTGACCCGCACGGTGGCGTAGGCGCCGGCGACCGGGGCCGGGCCGGCGGCCGGGGCGGCGAAGTGGACCAGCTTGTTCTGGCGGGTCCGGCCCGTCACCGCGGTGGGGTCCTTCTTGGAGGGGCCCTCCACCAGCACCTCCTCCACCCGGCCGACCCGGGCCTGGTGGCGGGCCAGCGCCGACCGCTCCACCACCACCCGCAGGCGCTCGAACCGCTCGGCCACCACGGCGGCGGGCACGAAACGGTCAGCCATGGTGGCCGCCTCGGTGCCGGGGCGGGGGGAGAACACGAACGTGTAGGCGCTGTCGTAGGCGGCCTCGGCCACCACCTCCAGGGTGCGCTCGAAGTCGTCGTCGGTCTCCCCCGGGAAGCCGACGATCAGGTCGGTCGTCACCGCCAGGTCGGGGATGGCGGAGCGGGCCGCCGCCAGCCGCTCCAGGTAGCGCTCGGCCCGGTAGCCGCGGTGCATGGCGGCCAGGACCCGGTCGCTGCCCGACTGGAGGGGCAGGTGCAGGTGCTCGCACACCGCCGGGGTGGTGGCCATGGCCTCGATGGTCTCGGGCCGGAGGTCCTTGGGATGGGGGCTGGTGAAGCGCACCCGGCGGATGCCGTCCACCGCTCCGACCGCCCGCAGGAGGTCGGCGAACAGGGGCCGGTAGCGGCCGGCGGCCAGGTCGCGCCCGTAGGAGTTGACGTTCTGGCCCAGGAGGGTGACCTCGGTAGCTCCCGCGTCGGCCAGCCGGCGCACGTCGCCGACCAGCTCGTCGAAGGGGCGGCTCGCCTCCCGCCCCCGCACGGCGGGGACGATGCAGAAGGCGCAGGCGTTGTCGCAGCCGATCTGGATGGTGACCCAGGCGGAGTAGGGCACGTCCCGCCGCACGGGCAGGGCCGAGGGGAAGGTGACCGTCTCCGCCTCCTCCAGCACCTCGAGGACGGGCGCGCCGCCGGCGGCGGCCTGGCGGAGCAGCTCAGCCGCCCGGTCGACGTTGTGGGTGCCGAAGACGGCGTCGACCTGGGGGGCCCGCTGCTGGATCAGCTCACGGTCCTTCTGGGCCAGGCAACCGCCCACCGCGATCTGCATGCCCGGGCGGCGGGCCTTCACCGCCTTGAGGTGGCCGAGGTTGCCGTAGAGGCGGTTGTCGGCGTTCTCCCGGATGCAGCAGGTGTTGAGCACGACCACGTCGGCCTGCTCCACGTCGTCGGTGGCCTGGTAGCCGTCGGCCTCGAGCAACCCGGCGATGCGCTCGGAGTCGTGCTCGTTCATCTGGCACCCGAAGGTGCGGATCAGGTAGCGGCCGGCCACGGGCCCCAGGTTAGGGGATGGCCCCCGCTGTTCAGGTGGTGAGGAGGGGTGTGGTGGCGGCGTGGGCCCCGTTGTAGACGGGGCGGTAGGTGCCCCGGACGTCGACCGTCTCCTCCGCCGATGATCGCCGGGCCCGGTCCTCGACCGCGAGGCGGATGGCGGTGCGGCTCTCGCCGTCGATCTCGATGTCGGCGAACGTCGGCACGCACACCAGGTCGATGTTGGACGGAGCGACGAAACCGCGGGCGATGGCGATCGCCTTGATGGCCTGGTTGAGCGCACCTGCGCCCACGACTTGGACCTCGACCGCTCCGGACTGGCGCAGCACGCCGGCCAGGGCGCCGGCGACGGCGTTCGGGTTGGATTTGCTGGAAACCTTCAGGACTTCGACCATGCTGGCGTCCCCCACTTCAGGGCCCCCCGGGGGAGAGCCCCGAGCCAAGTGTTCTGCCGTATCCGTTCGACAGGGTAACCCCCATCTCCTGCCATTGGACCGGCGGACGGGGTGGGCGGCGGCCGGGGCGGCCCGGTTCGGGCCCGGTCACGGGGTGGCAGCGGGCTCCGCCGGCTTCCCCCCCGGCTGGCGGAGCGCCACTGTCGACGGCGGTCCGTGGGGTCACGGCGCTTCGATCTGGGGCCGGCTGAGGGCAGCCGGCCAGTGTGATGGCGGCGGCGAGGACCATGCTGGCAGCAAAGCGCCCCACCTCCCGGACCGTTACCGCATGGTGGAGTCATCGGCACCGGCCGGCGGCCGCTTGAGGCCTTCTGGCCTACTCCAGGGTGATGGGCTGGTCGTCAGGGTCGACGGCCCCGGGCGGCGGCCCGCCCATCCCCACCGTCTGGAGGATGCGCTCGGAGACCTC
>DATLGZ010000430.1:0-3234 GCA_035540235.1 Acidimicrobiales bacterium
GTGGGGCTGGGAGAGGCGACGGTGTTCTCGCCGCCGGCCGACGCCACCGCCGGACCCCAGCTCAACACCCCCGGCCAGATCGGCGAGGGCCCCACCCAGGCGGCGGGCCGGGGCGACGCCCCCTCCACTCTCAGCGCCGCCTCGGTGCCGCTCAGCTCGGTCCTGCCCCATTATCAGGCGGCCGCCACCCAGGCCCTCGACCGCCTGGCCCTGCCCCCCTCGCAGCGGGCCCTGGTGCAGGCCTACTTCGCCGCCCTGGCGGCGGGACGATGACCCCCGAGGACTACCGCCGCACCGCCCTCGCCGTCGAGGAGCAGATCGGGAGGGTGATCGTGGGCCAGCGGGAGCTGGTCCGCCAGGTGCTGGTGTGCCTGCTGTGCGAGGGCCACGCCCTTCTCGAGGGCGTCCCGGGGCTGGGCAAGACCCAGCTCCTCAAGACACTGGCCTCGGCCGTCGACCTCCGCTTCGGCCGCATCCAGTTCACCCCCGACCTCATGCCCGCCGACATCGTGGGCACCCAGGTGCTGGAGGAGGACGACTCGGGCCGCCGCCGCTTCCACTTCCGGGCCGGCCCCGTCTTCGCCAACCTGGTGCTGGCCGACGAGGTCAACCGGGCCACGCCCAAGACCCAGTCGGCCCTGCTGGAGGCCATGCAGGAGCGGGCGGCCACGGTGGCGGGCGAGACCCGCCCCCTGCCCCGGCCCTTCTTCGTCATGGCCACCCAGAACCCCATCGAGATGGAGGGCACCTACCCCCTGCCCGAGGCCCAGCTCGACCGGTTCCTCCTCAAGGTGCTGGTTCCCTTCCCCCCGGCCGACGACCTGGCCGCGGTGGTGGAGCGCACCACCGGCGAGGAGGCCCCCACCGTCAGCCCGGTGGCAGGGGCGGCCGAGCTGCGGGCCATGATCGACCTCACCCGCCAGGTGCCGGTCGCGTCCCACGTCGTCCAGCACGCCGTCGACCTGGTGGTGGCCACCCACCCCGACCAGCCCTCCGCCCCCGACGCGGTGCGCCGCTACGCCCGCTTCGGCGCCTCGCCCCGCGGCGCCCAGGCCCTCGTTCTGGCGGCCAAGGCCACCGCCCTCCTCGACGGCCGCCCCAACGTGGCCGTGGCCGACGTGCGGGCTCTGGCGCCCGCCGCCCTCCGCCACCGCCTCGTGCTCGGCTACGAGGCGGTGGCCGACGGGGTGTCGGCCGATGACGTGGTCGACGCCGTGCTGGTGGGCGTGCCCGAGCCCACCGCCGGCCTGCGGGGCGCGCCGTGAGGGCGGCCCGCCGGGGGCCATGACCGCCGCCGCCCCGCTGCTCGACCCCGCCCTCCTCGCCCGCCTGGAGGCGCTCCAGCTGGGCACCCGCCGCCGCCTGGCCGGCCAGTTCGCCGGCGAGCACCGGTCCCCCCAGCGGGGGACGTCGCCCGACTTCGCCGATTACCGCGAGTACCACCCCGGCGACGACTTCCGCCGCATCGACTACTTCCTCTACGCCCGCCTCGACCTGCTGGTGCTCAAGCTGTTCGACGCCGAGGACGACCTCCACCTCCGGCTGCTGGTGGACACGTCGGCCTCCATGGCCCCCGAGGGCAAGCTGGCGGTGGCCCGCCGGGTGGCGGCCGCCCTGGGCTACGTGGCCCTCCTACGGCGGGACACGGTGAGCCTGCACACCTTCCCGGCCCCCTCCCGGGCGCCGCGGTACGTGGGCCGGGGTTCGGCGCCGGCCCTGTTCGACCACCTCGCCGGGCTGGAGGCGGGCGGGGCGACCGAGTTCGCGGCCGCCGCCGCCCACCTCTTGTCCCGCCCCGGACCGGCCGGCCTCACCGTCGTCGTCTCCGACCTCCTCACCCGCGAGTGGGAGGCGGCCATCGCGCGCCTGCCGGCCCGGGGGGCGGAGGTGGTGATCGTGCACGTGCTCTCGCCGTCGGAGCTGCGCCCCGACCTGGTGGGCGACGTGGAGCTGATCGACCGGGAGACGGGGGCGAGGGTGGCGGTCAGCGTGGCGCCCGAGACGGTGGCCCGCTACCGGGCCGCCGCCGACCGGTGGCTGGCCGGCATCGCCGCCCGCTGCCGCCAGGTGGGGGCGTCCTACCTGCGGCTGCTCACCACCGACGACCTGGAGGCGGCGCTGCTGGGCGGGTGGCAGCGGGCCGGGGTCCTCCGGTGAGGCCCCGCCGGTGAGGTTCGCCAACCCGGCGGGGCTGTGGCTGGCCGCCCTGGCCGTGCCGGTGGTGCTGCTGTACGTGCTGCGGCCCCGGCGGCCGCCGGTGGAGGTCAGCTCCACCTACCTCTGGGAGGAGCTCTCCGACCCGGTGTCGGTGGCGTCGCCGTGGCAGCGGCTGCGGCCGTCGCTGCTGCTCGCCCTCCAGCTGCTGGCGGTGCTGCTCCTGGCGGCGGCGGCGGCCCAGCCGGTGCGGGCCACCGCCGCGCCCCTCGCCCGCCACACCGTCTTCATCGTCGACGCCTCCGGGTCGATGGCCGCCGCCGACGGCCGGCCCGACCGGCTGGGGGCGGCCGTGGCCCGGGCCCGCGACCTGCGCGACCAGCTCCCCGCCGGCGGCGTGGCCAGCGTGGTGGTGGCCTCGCCCCAGCCCCGGGTGGTCCTGTCCTCCAGCCCCGACCGCAGGGCCTTCGATGAGGCGGTGGGCGCCATCCGCACCACCGCCGGCGCCGCCGACTTCGCCACCGCCTTCTCCCTGGCCGAGAGCCTGGAGACGCCGGCTACGCCCGTCGGGTTCCTGCTCCTCTCCGACGGCGGCCTCACCAACGCCGAGCAGGCCCTGATCCCGCCCGGCACCCGCTACGTGCGCATCGGCAGCCAGTCCACCAACCGGGCCATCTCCCGCCTCACCGTCGAGCCCCGGGGCAGCGGCCTCCACGCCCGGGTCAGCCTGCGCAACACCGGGGGGCCGGCCGCCACCCAGCAGCTGCGCATCGACGTGGACGGGGTGACCGCCCACCGCGAGCGGGTCACCCTGGAGCCGGGGGCGGCGCTGGAGCGAGAGGTCGGCATCCCCGCCGGCGACCGCATCGAGGCGTTCCTCGAGGGGGAGGACCTCCTGGCCGCCGACAACCGGGCGGTGGCGGTGGCCAGCGCCCGCCGCCCCCTGCGGGCGCTGTGGGCCGGTCCGGACGACCTCTACCTCGACCGCCTGCTGGCCGTGCTGCCCGAGCTGGTCGTGGAGCGGGCGCCCGAGGGCCGCCCCGCCCCCGGCTACGACCTGGCCATCTACGCCGGGGTGCC
>DATLGZ010000431.1:0-1741 GCA_035540235.1 Acidimicrobiales bacterium
CCACCACACCGCCCCCACGGCGGCGCCGTCCCCTGGTTCCCCGCCGTGGGGGCGCTCATCGGCGCCGCCGTGGGGGCGGTGTGGTGGGGCGCGGGCCGGCTGTGGCCGCCGGCGGTGGCGGCCGCCCTGGTGGTGGCCGTCGACCTGGCCCTCACCGGCCTGCTCCACGCCGACGGGCTGGCCGACACGGCCGACGGCCTCGTGCCGCCCCTCGAGCGGGAGCGGCGGCTCGAGGTGATGGCCGACCCCCGCACCGGGGCCTTCGGCGTGGCCGCGCTGGCCGCCGCCCTGCTGCTGCGGTGGGCGGCCTTCGCGTCGCGGGAGCCGTCGGTGCTGCTGGTGGCGGGGCTGTGGTGCGCCTCCCGCACGGTCATGGCCGTGGCCCTGCTCGCCCTTCCCTACGCCCGCCGGGGCGGGCTGGCGGCCGCCTTCCGGGGCGGCCCGTCCCGGCCCATCCCCCTGGCGGCGGCGGGGCTGGTGGGGGCGGCCGCCCTGGCCGCCGCCGGCGCCGGCCTCATCCCCGGCCTCACCGCCGTGGCCGCGGTGGCGGCCGGCGGCGCCCTCGTGCTGTGGCTGGCCATGCGCCGCGTCGGTGGCTACACGGGCGACGTGCTGGGCGGGGCCGGCATGGTGGGGGAGACGGCCGGCCTGGTGGCCGCCGCCGCCCGCTGGTGACCGGGCCGCCGGCCGCCGCCGCCCACGGGCCAGCCGCCGCCGCCCACGGGCCGGCCGCCGGCGGGCCGACCCGCGACAGCTCGTGAACCGCCTCCTGGCTGCCGCCGCCGGCCTGGTCGTCGACCGGTTGGTGGGCGAGCCGCCCCACCGGCTGCACCCGCTGCGAGCCTTCGGGGTGGCCATGGCGGCCCTGGAGCGGGTGTGGTGGGCCGACAGCCGGGCCGCCGGCGCCGGCCACGCCGCCACCGGCACGGCCCTGGGGGTGGCGGCCGGCGCCGCTCTCGGCTCCACGGCGGCGGCCACCCAACTGGCGGTGGGCGGCAAGGCCCTGTGGGCGGCGGCCGGCAGGGTGGCGGCCGCCCTGGAGGGCGGCGACCTGGGCGAGGCTCGGGCCCTGCTGCCCACCCTCGCCGGGCGAGACCCCTCCGGCCTGGACGAGAAGGAGCTGGCCCGGGCGGTGGTGGAGTCGGTGGCGGAGAACACCGTCGACGCCGTCGTCGCCCCCGCCCTGTGGGCCGCCGCCGCCGGCGCGCCCGGCGCCCTCGGCTACCGGGCGGTCAACACCCTCGACGCCATGGTCGGCCACCGCTCCGCCCGCTACTCCCGCTACGGCTGGGCCAGCGCCCGCCTGGACGACGCCGCCGGCTGGGTGCCGGCCCGGGTGACGGCCGCCCTGGTGGCCGCCGTCCGGCCCCGCTCGGCGGGGGCGGTGCTGGCCGCCGTCCGCAGCCAGGCGCCGGCCCACCCGTCCCCCAACGCGGGCGTGGCCGAGGCCGCCTTCGCCGCCGCCCTGGGCGTAACCCTGGGAGGTGTCAACGTCTATGGGGAGCGGGTCGAGCGGCGGCCGGCGCTGGGGGACGGGCCGCCCCCGTCGGCCGCCGACGTCGCCCGGGCAGTTCGGCTGTCGTCCGACGTGGCGTGGGCCCTGGCCGCCGGGCTGGGGGCGGCCGCCGCCGTCAGCGGCAGGCGGCGACCAGGGAGGGGAAGGGGTTGACGACCTCGTCGCCCCCACCGGGGTGGATGACGAAGTGGAGGTGGGGCGAGGTCTGCTCGGCGTCGCCGGTGT
>DATLGZ010000432.1:0-2230 GCA_035540235.1 Acidimicrobiales bacterium
GGCGTAGACGGTGCCGCCGACGATGACGGGGCGGGGGCCGTCCGCCCCCAGGTCGGCGTCGACCAGCATGGTGGCGGGGCCGAAGCTGGCCCCCCCGTCGCGGGACACCGCGAAGTAGGGCCGGCTGCGGCGGGGGGGCACGGCCGGGTCGACCACGGGGTAGGCCCGCCGCCACATGACCCACACCGTCGACGGGCGGTCGGGGTCGACGGCCACGTGGGCCTGGAAGTTCAGCTCGGCCTGGTCCCGCTCGTCGGCGCGGGGGCCGGGCTCGACCACCACCGTGTCCCACGAGCGCCCACCGTCGGGGGAGCGGGCCAGCAGCACGCTGCGGGTGCCGCCGGCGTCGGGGTCGTTGCCCTGGAAGGCGTAGTAGAGGGTGCCGTCGCTCCCTTGGGCCAGGTCGGTGCGCACGTTCTGGGGCTGGGCCGAGCCCATGGCGCAGTTGCGGGTCCAGGGCTCGAGGCGGGGGGCGTTCTCGGCCCGCCAGGTGGCCGCCCCGTCGAGGGAGACGTAGAACCGGCACGCCCCCGTGGCCAGCTCCACCGCCGACACGTACACCACCGCCGGGTTCTGGCGGTCGACGAGGATGGCGGGCGCCTCGTTGCTGCGCACGAACGGGTGGTCGGGCCCGAACTCGTTCACCAGCACGGTGTGGCCCACCGTGGGGGGACCTCGCTTGGGCTCGGGCGTCCAGATGGCGGTCAGCAGCAGCACGGCGGCGGCCGCCGCCAGCCCCAGGCGGAGCGCCTTCACGCCCGGCGCCTCACGCCCGGCGCCTCACACCAGCCGGCGGTCGCTGGCCCAGCGGGTCAGCTGGTGGCGGCTGGACAGCTGGAGCTTGCGCAGCACGGCGGAGGCGTGGGTCTCCACCGTCTTGATCGAGATCGACAGCTGGCGGGCGATCTCCTTGTAGGAGTAGCCCCGGGCCAGGTGGCGCAGCACCTCCCGCTCCCGGGCCGTGAGCTGGTCGAGCTCGGGGTCGGTGGGCTGGGGCGCGTCGCCGGCGAAGGCGTCGAGCACGAAGCCGGCCAGGCGGGGGGAGAACACCGCGTCGCCGTCGGCCACCCGGATCACGGCGTCGACCAGGTCGGGCCCGGAGATGGTCTTGGTCACGTAGCCCCGGGCGCCGGCCCGGATGACGGCGATGACGTCCTCGGCCGCGTCGGACACCGACAGGGCCAGGAAGCGGATGCCCGGGTGGCTGCGGGAGATGGCCTCCAGCACCGCCTGGCCCCCCCCGCCGGGCAGGTGGACGTCGAGCAGCACCACGTCGGGCACCACCTCGCGGATGCCCCGCACCGCCTCGTCCACGTCGGCCGCCTCGCCCACCACCTCCACCGAGTCGCCCAGCTCGGCCCGCACCCCGGTGAGCACGAGGCGGTGGTCGTCGACCAGGAAGACCCGGGGCCGGGTGGCCTCGCTCATCGCGGCATCACCAGCTCGACCTCGGTCCCCTCGCCCGGGGAGCTGCGGATGGCGGCCTTGCCGCCGTAGCGGTTCATGCGCCCCACGATCGACTCGGAGATGCCCCGCCGGTCGCTGGGGATGTTGTCGGGGTCGAAGCCGCAGCCCCGGTCGCGCACGTAGACCGTGACCTGGTCGGGCTCCACCTCCATGTAGGCCGACGCCGTTGGCGCGCCGGAGTGGCGGGCGGCGTTGGCCAGCGCCTCGCGGCTCGACTGCACCAGGGCGACCAGCCGCTGGTCGACCGGGGCGTCGCCCACCGCCACTGTCTCGACCTTGACGCCGTGGAGGTCCTCCACCTCGTCGCACATGCGCTGGAGGGCGGCGGCCAGGCTCTCGTCGGGAGGCGCCTCGCCGCCGTAGAGCCAGGTGCGCAGCTCCCGCTCCTGCTGGCGGGCCAGGGTGGCCACCGCCTTGGGGTCGGCGCAGTTGCGCTGGATGAGGGCGAGGGTCTGCAGCACGGAGTCGTGGATGTGGGCGGCCACCTCGTCCCGCTCCTGGGCCCGGATGCGCTCCCGCCGCTCGTTGGCCAGCTCGTGGCTGAGCCGCCACCACCACGGGCCGGCCACCAGGGCCAGGCCGGCGCACACCGCCGCCGCCGCCACCAGCGCCCGCCGGGTGCCCACCCCGTCCTCGGCTCCGAGCCACATGCCCACGCCCGCCGCCACCAGCAGCGCCCCCACCACCACCTGGGCCAGGCCCAGGGCCACGCCGGCGACGATGCGGCTGTCGGTGACCTGCGACATGGGCGAGGGGGCCACAG
>DATLGZ010000433.1:0-2742 GCA_035540235.1 Acidimicrobiales bacterium
GGCCGAGGCGGGCCGCCTCCGCCAGCCGGTGGCCCAGGTGGGGCACCGAGCGGAGCTCCCCACCCAGGCCGACCTCGGCGCACGCCACCAGCGGCGGGGGCAGGGCCGTGCCGGCGGCGGCCGACGCCAGGGCCAGGGCGAGGGGCAGGTCGGCCCCCGGGTCGGCCACCCTCGCCCCGCCCACCGCCATGGCGTAGACGTCGCAGCTCCCCAAGCGCACGCCCGCCCGCTTGTCGAGGACGGCGAGGAGCATGGCCAGCCGCCCGCCGTCGAGGCCCTGGGCCGACCGCCGGGGGGCGATGCCGCTGCCCGGCCCCCGCCCGGCGGTTACCAGGGCCTGCAGCTCCACCAGCAGCGGTCGGCGACCCTCGAGGGCGGGCACCACAACCGAGCCGGCCAGGCCCTGGCGCCGGTCGGACAGGAAGAGGCGGCCCGGGTCGGCCACCGCCACCAGACCCGACTCCGCCATCTCGAACAGGCCCAGCTCGGTGGTGGGGCCGAAGCGGTGCTTGGGCGCCCGCAGCAGGCGCAAGGCGTGGTGGCGGTCGCCGCCGAAGGACAGGACGGTGTCGACCAGGTGCTCGAGGACCCGCGGGCCGGCCAGGTTGCCGTCCTTGGTCACGTGGCCGACGAGCACGGTGGTGACGTTGCCGTCCTTGGCCATGCGCACGAGCCTGGCCGCCGCCGCCCGCACCTGGGCCACCGAGCCGGCCGCTCCCGCCGTGCCCGGGTCGGCCACCGCCTGGATGGAGTCGACCACCACCAGCTCGGGCCGCAGCTCCTCCACGTGGGACGCGACCTCGCACACGTCGGTGGAGGCCACCACCCACACGCCGTCGCGCAGGGCGCCCAGCCGCTCGGCCCGCAGCCGCACCTGCTCGGGCGACTCCTCGGCCGCCACCAGCAGGCAGCGCCCGGCCGCCCGGGCCAGCACCTGCAGCAGCAGGGTGGACTTGCCCACGCCCGGCTCACCGCCCAGCAGGGTGACCGACCCGGGCACGAGCCCCCCGCCGAGCACCCGGTCGACCTCCTCCAACCCCGTGGGCCGCGGCGCCCAGCCGGGGCCGCCCACCTCCCCCAGGGGCACGGGCCGGGAGGTGGGCGGGGGCGGCGCGGGCGCCGGGTCGTGAGCGGCGAGGGTGTTCCAGGCCCCGCAGCCGGCGCACCGCCCCGCCCAACGGGGCGAGGTGGCGCCGCAGTCGGTGCAGGCGAAGGCGGGGTGCGCTCGGCTCATTGCCGGCAACCTACCGGGGGGGTACGACAGGCCCGGCCCGCCCGCGCCAGGCGGCCGTGCCCGCTCAGCGTCGGCGCACCACCAGCACGAGGGCGGCGGCGGCGAGGGCGGCGGCCACCGCCGCCCCGCCGATCAGCCGCACGTGCAGCACGTCGGAGGTGGCCGACAGGCGCAGCTCCTCGCCCAGCGCCGGCTCCCACACCCGGGGGGGCTCCCCCGGCAGGCGGGCCTCCACCCGCACCCGTACGTCGTGGTCGGCCAGGGCGGAGGGGTCGAGGGCGGGGGCGTCGGCCCCCAGCACGTCGGCCAGCCCCTCGTCGGCCAGGCCGGCCAGCCCGGCGGTGAGGTCGACCAGCCCCTCGAACGTGGTGGTGGTGCGCAGAAGCGTGCGGCGGCGCTCGACCCGGAACTGGCGGAACGGCCCGGCCGGGCCGCTGAGCTCGGCCGCCACCCGCGCCGCCTGGTCAGGGTCGGCGAAGGGCTTGGCCAGGCGCACCCACGTGAGCCCGTCCGCCTCCCGGGACGGGGGGGCCACCTCCCAGCCGGACTGGCGCAGGTCGTCCAGGCGCAGCTCGGCGGACGGGTCGCCCAGCTCCCGCAGCGCCTCGTCGTCGAGGCCGACGGCGGCCCGCACCACCCCGCTGCCGTCCCGCGCCACCTCGACCCCGGTGGACAGCACGACCTGGCAGCCGCCGGTCGCCACCACCACGAGCAGGGCCGCCAGCCCGGCGGTCACGCGCCGAAGTGTTGGCGCCCGACCACCGGATCGGTGGTCGTCCGACATCACCTCACCACCTGCCGCCCCCGGCTCCGGCCATGGGCCGGGACACTACCGGCGGGGGTCGGCCGGCTCGGGCGGGATGGCGAGAGGCACGCGCACCTCGTCGAAGTTCCCCCGCAGCACCAGGGTGACGGGGACGCCGGGGGCGTGGGACAGGCCCCGGTCGGACGCGCCACCGGACGGCACGTGGCTGTCTACGCCCCGGCCGCCCCTGAGGTTGACCTCGTGGCCGCCCCGGTGGACGCCCAGGCCGGCATCGTGGGTGCGGGTGGCGTTGAGGCCGAGGGCGACGGCGTTGACGCCCCCCACCGCCTCGGCCTCGAAGATCTGGGCGGTGGCGTGGCCCACGTTGCGGTAACGCAGCCGTACCCGGCAGTCGCGGACGCAGGTGTGGAGTCCGCGGTCGTAGCCGGAGGAAGCCTCGAGGACCGTGCCCACCACCGGCCACACGTCGATCCACACCTGGCGGGCCGACCCGGCCGCCACCTCGACCGTCCACGCCGCCCCGTCTCACACGACCGTCCCGGTGAGGTCGTCGGCCTCCAGGCTGCCCACCAGCGGGCGGGGGTCGGGCGAGGTGACCCGCACCGTGGTGTGACGGAGGCCGCCGACGGCCACGACCGGCGCGTACAGCCGCAGGCACTCGCCCCGTCCCTCCATCGTCGCCTCCCACGCCGACGTGGCCGTCACCGGCTCGGGCGCGGGACGGCCACGTCGGCGTGGGAGG
>DATLGZ010000434.1:0-2097 GCA_035540235.1 Acidimicrobiales bacterium
TACGACCCCGCCCTCGCCCTCGTCATCGACCCCGTCCTGGTCAGCTCCTCCTACCTCGGGGGCAGCAGCACCGACACGGCCTACGCGGTGGCCCTCGACCCCGACGGCAACATCGTCGTCACCGGCTACACCGAGTCGGCCGACTTCCCCACCCTCAACCCGGCCCAGCCGTCCGTGCCCCAGGCCGACGGCCCTCGCACCGACGTGTTCGTCAGCAAGGTCAAGGCCGACGGCACGACCCTGCTGTGGTCCACGTACCTGGGCGGACGGGGCCGGGACGCGGCCTACGGGGTGGCGGTGGACGGCGACGGCGCGGTCTACGTCACCGGCTACACCGAGTCGGCCGACTTCCCGGCGGTGAGGGCCTTCCAGGCCCAGCACGGCGGCGGGGCCAGCGACGTGTTCGTGGCCCGGATCAACTCGGCGGGGTCGGCCATCGACTGGTCGACGTTCGTCGGGGGGGCGGGGTCGGACACCGGCCACGCCATCGCCGTCGACCGCGATGGGGCGGTGGTCGTGGGCGGGGCGACCGACTCGTCGAACTTCCCGGTCAACCGCCCGTTCCAGGGGGTCGTGAGCCGCCCCGACGACACCGAGGGGTTCGTGCTCAAGATCAACCCGGGCGGCAACGGCCTGGCCTGGTCCTCCTACATCGGTGGGGCGGGCACCGACCACGTCGTCGACGTGGCCGTGGACGCCCAGGGCGACGTCTACCTGGCGGGCGACACGCAGTCGGCCAACTTCCCCACCGTGCGAGCCCTGCAGGACGCCCTGGGCGGCCCGTCCGCGGGCAGCGGCAACAACCTCTCCGACGCCTTCGTGGCCAAGGTGAAGGGCGACGGCTCGGGCCTGCTGTACTCCACCTACCTCGGAGGGGGCGACTCCGACAAGGCCACCGGCATCGCCGTCGACGCCGCCGGCGCGGCCTACGTGACCGGGAACACCGGATCGCTCAACTTCCCCGTGGTCAGCGCCTTCCAGTCGAGGAAGGACGGCGACTTCGACGCCTTCGTCAGCAAGATCCGGCCCGACGGCTCGGCGCTGGCCTACTCCAGCTACCTCGGCGGCGGCGGCTCCGACGGCGCCCAGGGCATCGCCGTCGACCGCCGGGGCCACGCCCACGTGGCGGGCGCCACCGCCTCGGCCGACTTCCCCACCACCCGGGCCTTCCAGTCGGCCAAGGGGGGCGGGTTCGTCGACGCCTTCGTGACCGTCGTCGGGGCCAGCGGGTCGTCGCTAACGTCGTCGTCCTACCTGGGGGGGCGCGACGACGACCAGGCGGCGGGGATCGCGGTGGACAACGACGGCAACATCGTGGTCGTCGGGTACACGAACTCGGCCGACTTCCCCATCGTCAGGCCGTTCCAGCCGGCCAAGGGCGGGGGCGTGGGCGACGCCTTCATCGCCAAGATCCGTCCCGACGACCCCGGAGAGGCGGCGGCGGCCAACCCCGCAGCGGCGGCGCGGGAGCGGCGGGTGCGCATGCTCGTCACCATCACCGGCGGGCTCTTCCTCGCCGCCGTGCTGCAGAGCATGTGGCTCCGGCGCCGGCCGGAGCCGAAGCCCCGCCCGGCCGACGCGGGAGCGGTCGCCGGGGCCGGCGCCGCCGCCGGCGCCGGCGCGGTGACGCTGCCGGGGGTGACCTACGTGCCCCGCCGGGGTCCGGCGCCGGTGTCGCCGCCACCCGGGCCGACCGCCGGCATGCGCACCTGGGCCGACGAGCCGCCTCCGGGCCCACTCGACGACCGCCGGGCCGAGGGGGAGCTCGCACCCGAGGACGGGGAGGAGGCGGGGGCCGGCGCCCCGGGCGGCGACCTCTGGGGACCGGACCGGCCGTGGCGCCGGCGCACCGTCACTCAGTGGGACGCGGCCGAGCCGGTGGAGGGTGAGGAGCAGGCGGGGGCCGCTTCGCCCCGCATGGCCGCGCCCGACCTGTGGGAGGGGGGCGGCGAGGCCGCCGCCCATTCGGCCGCCGGGGACGACTGGACCACGCCGGGTGAGCCGGGAGGCCTCGACCCCATGGACGTGTGGGGCCCTCTCACCGCCGACCAGGACCCGTCCCAGTGGGCCGACGAATGGGGGGTCAGCGACCTCCTC
>DATLGZ010000435.1:0-4896 GCA_035540235.1 Acidimicrobiales bacterium
CATGAGGCGGGCCACCACGATCAGCCGCTCGGCGGCGCTGAACTTGGGGTGGCAGGTGGTGAGGGTGAGGCGGTCGTCCTCGGTGGGGTGGAGGACCTCGACCGCGTCGGGGCTGACGATCTTGGTCTCCACCACGTCGTACTGGAACCGCCCGGCCGAGGTGGTGACGAAGATGGGGTCGCCCGTCTCCAGCTTGTCGAGGTCGTAGAAGGGGGCGCCGTAGGTGGTGCGGTGGCCGGCGATGGCGGAGTTGCCCCGCTCACCCGGCAGCGGGGTGCCGGGGTAGTGGCCGGGGCCGGACTTCAGGTCCTCCACCTCCACGCCCGCGATCACGTACTTCTTGACCCCGATCTTGGGGATCTCGATCTGGGCGAGGGCCTCGCCCAGCTGCAGCGGGGGCAAGGTGGTCGGGGCGGCCTCCACCTCGGAGGCCCCCGGCGGCGGGATGGTGGGCACCGAGGTGAGCTGGTTGCGGCGCTCGAAGCTGGCCGCCAGCGCCTTCTGGCCCCTGGCCTCGGCGATGCCGGTGCCCCACAGCTGGTAGCCGACGAAGAGGAACAGGAGCACGCCGACGCAGATGAAGAACTTGCCTGCGCCCCTGATCACCCGGCGGACGTCCACCGCCCCAGGCTAGGAGATGGGATCAAGAAGGCGGTGCCGCGCTTGGACCAACGTCGCAGGCCACCGGTAGCTTGGAGCAGGTCCGCATGCCTCCTGCCGCGATGCCTACTGCCGCGATGCCCGTCGCTGTCCGCTTCCGAGCTGCGGTGTCGCTGCTCGGCCGCTTTCCCGCCCTGGCCGGCGTCGACCTCGACGTGGCCCGGGGGGAGATCCTGCTGCTGAAGGGCCCCAACGGGGCGGGCAAGACCACCCTGCTGCGGGCGTGCGCCGGCCTGGTGGGCATCGTGTCCGGCGAGGCCGAGGTGCTGGGGTGCGACCTCACCCGCGACCGCCGGGCGGTGCGCCGGCGCATCGGCCTGCTCGGGCACGGCACCTTCCTCTACGACGAGCTCACCGTGGCCGACAACCTCCGCTTCGCGGCCCGAGCCGCCGGCCGCCCCGCCGCCGACGGCGCCGCCGCCATGGAGCGGCTGGGCCTGGCCGGGCGCCTGCACGACCTGCCCGTGGCCAAGCTGTCGGCCGGCCAGCGCCGCCGCGTCGCCCTGGCCGCCGTGGTCGCCCGCCGTCCCGAGCTGTGGCTGCTCGACGAGCCCCACGCCAGCCTCGACGCCGCCGGCCGCGACCTCCTCGACGCCATCGTGCGGGAGGCGGCGGCCGCCGGCGCCACCGTGCTGCTCGCCTCTCACGAGCTCGACCGGGCCGACCACCTCGCCACCCGGCGGGCCACGGTGGTGGGCGGCCAGGTGCAGGACGGCCTGCTGGCGGTGGCATCTCCCCCCGAGCGGGAGCCGGCCCGTGTTCCGTGACGCCGTGCTGGTGGCGGGCAAGGACCTGCGCATCGAGGCCCGCTCCCGGGTGGCCACCAACCAGGTGCTGCCCTTCGCCTTCCTCGTGCTCATCCTGTTCGCCTTCGCCCTCGACGCCGACCGGGGCCAGCTGGCCACCGTGGCCGCCGGCCTGTTCTGGGTGACCGTCCTGTTCTCCGGCCTGCTCGCCGTGCAGCGCTCCTTCGCCCTGGAGGCGGGCGACGACGCCCGCGACGCCCTGCGCCTGTCCGGCCTCGACGGGGCCGGCATCTTCCTGGGCAAGGCGGGGGCGGTGGCGGCCCAGCTGCTGGTCCTGGAGGTGCTGCTGGCCGCCGGCGTGGTCGTGCTCTACGACGTCGACCTCCGGGGCACCGCCTTCCTCGCCCTCATCTGCGTGCTGGCCACGGCCGGCATCGCCGCCGCCGGCACCGTCTACGGGGCGGTGGCGGCCGGGCTGCGGGTGCGGGAGACGCTGCTGCCCCTGCTGTTCCTCCCGGTGCTCGCCCCCGTGCTGCTGGCCGCCGCCCGGGCGTCGGAGGCGGTGCTGGGCACCACCTCCACCACCATGGCCGACGCCTGGCCCTGGGTGCGGCTCCTCGGCGTGTTCTCGACGATCTACGTGGCCTTCGGCGTCGTCGCCTTCGGCCCGCTCCTGGAGGAGGCATGAGCACCATCGGCAGCCGGGCCCTGGGGTGGAGCGCGGCGGTGGGCCTCGCCCTGACGGCGTGGATGGCGCTCGTCGCCAGCCCCGCCGACGTCCTCCAGGGCGACGCCGTCCGCCTCATGTACGTGCACGTCCCCACCGCCTGGCTGGCCATGTACCTGTCGTTCGGGGTGACCACCCTGGCCAGCGTGCTCTACCTGTGGAAGCGCACCCGCCGGCAGTTCTGGGACCTGGTGGCGGGGTCGTCGGCCGAGATCGGCGTGGTGTTCATCGGCCTCACCCTGATCACCGGCTCGATCTGGGGCCGGCCCACCTGGGGCGTGTGGTGGACGTGGGACGCCCGCCTCACCAGCACCGCCGTCCTGTTCGTCCTCTACCTCGGCTACCTGGCCATCCGCCGGGTCCCGGCCGAGCCCCACGTGCGGGCCCGGCGGTCGGCCATCGTCGCCCTGGCCGCCTTCGTGGACGTGCCCATCGTGCACATGGCCGTCGACTGGTGGCGCACGCTCCACCAGGAGGCGTCGGTGCTCGACCAGCGCCGCCTGGGCGACCCCCAGATCACCGGCGTGATGCTGTTCACCCTGCTGCTGGCCGTGCTCGCCTTCACCCTCCTCTACTTCTGGCTGCTGGTCCACCGCTACCGGCTGGCCCGGGTGGAGGAGGAGGCCGAGGCCGCCCGCCTGGAGCAGGCGCTGGCCGAGCGGCGGGCCGAGGGCGCCGACACGGCGCCGGCGGCGGGCGGGGCCGCCCCCGAGCCGGATGTGGAGATGACCACGTCATGACCCACGCCACCTACGTCTACTCGGGCTACGCCATCGCCATCGCCGTCCTCGCCCTCTACGCCTTCTGGGTCGTCTCCCGCAGCCGGCGGGCCCACCGCCAGGTGCGATCGGGGAGCCGCCGCAGCCCATGACCGTCACCACCCGCAACCCCCGGCGGCTGTGGATCGCGGGCGCCGTCGTGCTGGCCGCCCTCGCCTTCCTGGTGGTGAAGGGGCTGGGGAACGCCACCCTCTACTTCCGCACGGCCGACGAGGCGGTGGCCCAGCGGGAGGCGCTCGGCGAGCGCAGGTTCCGCATCCAGGGGACGGTGGTGCCGGGCAGCGTCCAGCCCGTCGGCCACGACGTGGCCTTCGAGATCGAGGCCAACGGCGTCGCCGTGGCCGTCCTGCACCGGGGTGACCCCCCCGAGCTCTTCCAGCCCGGCATCCCGGTCGTGCTGGAGGGTCGGTTCCAGGGCGAGCGGTTCGCCAGCGACCGCATCCTGGTGAAGCACTCCGAGACCTACGTGGCCGACAACCCCCAGCGGCTGCCGACCACGATCCCGTACGGCCCGGCCGGCCCGTGAACGCGGCGCTGGGCACGGCGGCGGTGACCCTCGCCCTGGCCAGCGCCGTGCTGGGCGTGGCCACCCTCGCCATCGGGCTGCGGCGCCGCGACCCCCGCCTGCTGCGGGGCGGCCAGCGCTACGTGTGGCTGGTGCTGGCGGGGGCCGTGCTGGCCACCGGCGCCATGCAGGTCGCCCTCGTGACCAACGACTTCTCGCTGCGCTACGTGGCCCAGAACGGCAGCCGGGCCACGCCCCTCCTCTACACCGTCACCGGCATGTGGTCGGCGCTCGAGGGGTCGATCCTGCTGTGGGGGCTGGTGCTGGCCGGCTACCTCGCCCTGATGGCCCACCGGTTCCGCGACCGCTCGGGCGACCCCCTGGTGGCCTGGGCCACCCTCGCCGGCCTGGGCGTGGCGGTTTTCTTCTTCGCCCTCATGGCGGGGCCCGCCAACCCGTTCCGGGTGGTGGACGGCCCCGTCCCCCTCGACGGCACCGGGCCCAACCCGCTCCTGCAGAACCACCCGCTGGTGGCGTTCCACCCCCCCATGCTCTACCTGGGCTACGTGGGTTTCACCGTGCCCTTCGCCTTCGCGGTGGCCGCCCTGGCCACCGGGCGGCTGGGGGAGGGGTGGCTGGTGGAGACCCGGCGCTGGACGTTGTTCGCCTGGGGCTTCCTCACCGCCGGCATCGTGCTGGGGGCGTGGTGGTCGTACGAGGTGCTGGGCTGGGGCGGCTACTGGGCCTGGGACCCGGTCGAGAACGCGTCGCTGCTGCCGTGGCTCACCGCCACCGCCTACCTCCACTCGGTGATGGCGCAGGAGAGGCGGGGCATGCTGCGGGTCTGGAACCTGTCGCTGCTGGTGGCCACCTTCTCGCTGACCATCCTGGGCACCTTCCTCACCCGCTCGGGCGTGCTGGAGTCGGTCCACTCCTTCTCCGAGTCGCCCATCGGGCCGTGGATCCTCAGCTTCTTCGGGGTGGTGATGGCCGTGTCGATCGGGCTCATCGCCTGGCGGGGCGACCGGTTGCGCTCACCCGGGGCCATCGACTCGCCCGTCTCGCGGGAGGGCGCCTTCCTGGCCAACAACGTCGCCTTCGGCGCCTTCGCCTTCGTCGTCCTTCTCGGCACCGTGTTCCCCCTGCTGGCGGAGGCCGTCAACGGGGCCCGGCTGTCGGTGGGCGCCCCCTACTTCGACCGCATGACGATGCCGCTGGGCCTCACCCTGCTATTCCTCATGGCCGTGGCCCCGGTGCTGCCGTGGCGCAAGGCCGCCGGCTCGGTTTTGCACGCCCGCCTGGCGCCGTCGGCCTGGATCGCCACCGCCGTGGTGGTGGGTTGCGTGCTGGCCGGCATCCGGGGGCTGGGCGTGCTGCTCGCCTTCGGCCTGGGGGCGTTCGCGGCCGCCACCGCCGTGCGCCAGCTCGGCCTGTCGGTGCGAGCCTCGCGGCGGGGCGGGGCGGGGCTGTGGCGGGCGG
>DATLGZ010000436.1:0-2500 GCA_035540235.1 Acidimicrobiales bacterium
GTCCCGCACCGAGCGCATCGAGGCCCTGGAGGCGGCGGTGGCCGAGCTCACCGCCGAGGTCGCCCAGCTCAAGGCCCGCCTCGAGGACGCCGGCGCCTGACCCCCCGCGTACTGGTCACCGTTCGTGTCGCCCACGCGCTCTCACGGTGACCGGTACGCGGGGGGTGGGGTCAGCTGAGGCGGCCGTCCTCGATGCGGACGACGCGGTCGGCCACCGCCCGCAGGCGGTCGTCGTGGGTGGCGACCAGCACGGCCGTGCCCCGCTCCCGCACGGCGTGGACGAGCAGGTCCATGACGGCGGCGCCCGACTTGGAGTCCAGGTTGCCGGTGGGCTCGTCGGCGAGCACGAGGGAGGGGTCGTTGGCCAGCGCCCGGGCCACCGCCACCCGCTGCTTCTCGCCCCCCGACAGGGTGGCGGGGCGGGCCCGCAGCCGGTGGGCCAGGCCGAGGCCGGTGAGCAGCTGGCGGGCGCGGGCGTCGGCGTCGGCGCCGTTGCGGCCGGCCGCCTCCAGCACGAGCCGCACGTTCTCCAGCGCGTTCAGGTTGGCCAGCAGCTGGAAGGCCTGGAAGACGAACCCCACCTTGTGGAGGCGGACGTCGGGCAGCCGGGACTCGGTGAGGGCGGTCACGTCCGTCCCGTCCAGCCACACCCGCCCGGACGTGGGCCGCAGCAGCGCCCCGCACAGCTGGAGCAGGGTGGACTTGCCTGCCCCCGACGGCCCCATCAGCAGCACCAGCTCGCCCCCCGCCAGGTCGAGGTTGGCGCCCGCCACCGCCGTGACCTCGGTCTCCCCGGAGCCGAACACCTTGGTCACGTCCTCCAGCCGCAGGACGCTCACGCCCGGAACACTTCGGCAGGGTCGAGCCGCGCCACCGGCCGGGCGGGGATGAACGAGGCCAGCACCGCCATGCCCAGCGCCCCCACCCCGGCGAAGACGATGTCGCCCCAGCGGATGTCGGTGACGAACACGGGCACGATGCGCTCGATGGCCGGCCCCAGCACGACGCTGAGCAGGCAGCCGAGCACGAACCCGGCCATGGCCGCCAGCAGCGACTGCTGGAACACCACCGTGTAGAGCCGCCGGTTGGAGAACCCTATGGCCTTGAGCACGCCGTACTCCCGGCTCTTCTCGAGGGTGGCGGTGTAGATGATCAGGCCGATGATGGCCGTGCCCACCACGAAGGCCACGATCACCAGCACCCACAGGATGGGCAGGAAGCCCTCCCGCAGGTTGTCGGCGTTGCGGTCGGCCAGCTCGGTGCCGGCGAACACCTGGGTGCCCGGAACCTGGGCGGGGATGCGGCGGGCCAGCTCGTCGGGGTCGGCGCCGGCGGCCGCGTCGACCAGGAAGTAGCTCACGAAACCCTCGACGCCGGCGATGGCGGCCACGTCGGCGTAGTTGGCCCAGGCGAACTGGTAGGCGAAGGCGTTGCCGCCCGCCACCACCGCCGACACCTCCAGGCCGGTGGGGCCGATGGGCAGGCGGTCGCCCACCCTCACCCCGAAGTTCCTGGCGAAGACCCGGTCGATGACGATCTGGCCCCGGTCGGGGACCTGGCCGCCGGCCCGCACCGCCTCGGGCCAGCCCACGTCGCTGCCGGGCGCCACCCCGAGGAGGAACAGGTCGGTGTCCCGCCCGTCGACGCGGAACCCCACCGGGCGGCTCAGCAGGGGGGCCACCCAGCCCACGCCGCTCACCGCCTCGATGCGGGCCTGGTCGGCGGCGGGCAGGATCGACCGGGACTGCAGGAAGTCGCCCGGCGTCTCCTCCTGGGCCACCCACAGGTCGGCGCCGGTGGTGCGCACGTAGCGGGTGGCCTCGTCGATCACCCCCCAGTAGAGCGCCCGCAGCGTCACCACCAGCACGACCGAGAAGGCCACGCCCAGCACCGAGATGGCGAAGCGGGTGCGCTCCCCGAGGAGGTTGCGCCAGGCGACGTTGGTCACGGCCGCCGGTCAGAGCCCGAGGCGGCGGGTCACGAGTTGCAGCCGCTCCAGGGGTTGTACGGCGGCGACGCGGACGTGCCCGGACCCGGCCTCGCCGTAGAGCTCGCCGGGGGCGACGAGGGCTCCGCCCTTGGCCGCCAGCTCGGCGGCCAGCGCCCACGCGTCACCGCCCGGTGCGAGGGCCCACAGGTAGAAGCCGCCACCCGGCAGCGGCGCCTCGACCCCGATGCCGGCCAGCAGGCGGGCGAGGAGCTCCAGCCGCTCCCGGTAGCGCCGCCGCTGGACGTCGACGTGCTCGTCGTCGTCGAAGGCGACCACCGCCGCCGCCTGCACCGGGCCGGGGGTCATCAGCCCCGCGTGCTTGCGCACCTCGGCCAGGTAGCCGACCAGCGCGGGGTCGCCGGCGTAGAACCCGGCCCGCACCCCCGCCAGGTTGGACCGCTTGGAGAGGGAGTGGACGGCGAGCACGCCGTCGAGGCCGTGCTCGAGGATCGTCCGGGGCGGGCCCTCCCACGTGAACTCGGCGTAGCACTCGTCGGAGAGGACAGGCAC
>DATLGZ010000437.1:0-12030 GCA_035540235.1 Acidimicrobiales bacterium
GGCAGGGCGACCACGTTGTAGCCGGCGGCCCAGGCCAGGTTCTGCAGCATCTTGCGGTAGCCGGCCCGCGACAGCCGGATGACGCTGACCACGCCGCGGGGGTCGCTGGAGGCGAGCACGACCCCCGCCGACTCGATGGCCACGTCGGTCCCGGCGCCGATGGCGATGCCGACGTCAGCCCGGGCCAGGGCGGGGGCGTCGTTCACGCCGTCGCCCACCATGGCGACGGTGGCGCCCTGCTCCTGCAGGCGAGCGACGACCGAGTCCTTCTCCTCGGGCAGGACCTCGGCGAAGACCTCGTCGACTCCGAGTCGGGCGCCTACCGCGTCGGCCACCTGGCGGGCGTCCCCGGTGATCATCACCACCCGCCGGCCCATGGCCTTCAGCTCGGCCACCGCCTGCTCCGCCTCCGGCCGCACCTCGTCCTCGAGGGCCATGGCCCCGACCACGTCGGCGCCCTTGGCGAGGTAGAGCACGGCCGCGCCTCGCTCCTTCCACGCCGCCACCGACGCGTCGATGGCCTCCGGGACGGACAGGGACCGCTCTCGCAGGAGGGCCGGCCCCCCCACCGCGTAGCTCCGGCCGTCGACGGCGGCCTCCACCCCCCGGCCGGTGATCGACCGGAACCCGCTGGCGCGGGGCAGGGGGCGCCCACCCGAGCGCCGTTCGGCGGCGGCCACGATGGCCCGGGCCAGCGGGTGCTCCGAGTCGGACTCGACGGCGGCGGCCAGGCGCAGCACCTCGTCGTCAGCCGTCCCGGCGCCGGCTACGCCGGTGAGCACGTGAGCGCCGCGGGTGAGCGTTCCCGTCTTGTCGAACAGCACGGTCTCGACGGTGCGCATGCGCTCCAGGGCGAGCCGGTCCTTGAGGAGGATGCCCGCCCGGGCCGCCAGGGCGGTGGAGATGCTGATGACCAGTGGGATGGCCAGGCCCAGGGCGTGGGGGCAGGCGATGACCAGCACCGTCACCGTGCGGACGACGCCCGCCTCCACGTCGCCGCCCGCCGACCAGGCGAGGAACGTCACCCCGCCCGTGCCGGCGGCCACGTAGAACAGGAGCGCGGCGAACCGGTCGGCCAGCACCTGGGCCCGGGACCGGCTGGCCTGGGCCTCGGCCACCAGCCGCTGGATGCCGGCCAGGGCGGTCTCCTCCCCCACCGCCTCGACCCGCACCCGCACCGACGTGTCGGTGGCCACCGTGCCCGCCACCACCCGGTCACCGGGGCGGCGGGGCACGGGCCGGGACTCGCCCGTCACCATCGACTCGTCGAACTCGGCCTCTCCCTCCACCACCCGGCCGTCGGCCGGCACCCGGGCCCCCGAGCGCACGAGCACGAGGTCACCGGGGACGAGGGCGGCGACGGGCACGGTCTCCACCGCCCCCCCGGGCCCCAGCCGGTCGGCCTCGTCGGGCAGCAGCTCGGCCAGGGCGGTGAGCGCGCCCCGAGCCTGGCCGATGGCCCGCATCTCCAGCCAGTGCCCGAGCAGCATGATGCTCACCAGGGCGCCCAGCTCCCACCAGAACTCCAGGTCGAGCGCCCCCAGGCTGGTGGCGAGCGAGGCGCCGTAGGCCACCGAGATGGCCATGGCGATCAGCAGCATCATGCCCGGCTGGCGGGACCGGGCCTCGGCCAGCCCGCCGGCGAGGAAGGGCCAGCCGCCGTAGAGGAAGACGGCGGTTCCGAGCAGCGGGCCGGCGAGCGCCTCACCGGGGAAGTCGAGGGAGTAGCCGAACCACTCCTGGACCATCTCGGCCGTCACCACCAGCGGGACGGTCAGCAGCAGGCTCCACCAGAACCGGGTGCGGAAGGCGGCCGCGTGCTCGTCGTGGTCACCGTGGTCGCCGTGGCCAGCAGGGCCGGCGTGCCCGCCGCCGCCGTGGTGCTGCCCGTGCTCAGCGTGGCGAACGTCCATCTCCCACCTCCGTGGCCATGTCATCCCGTCCGGTAGTATACCCCCCTAGGGTACTGTGGCAACGGGCTCCCCCCACTATGCCCATTTCCGGACTATCGTCTCGATGGAAGCAGCAGCACGGAGGTGGGCTATGGTTCGGGTGTCGTCGAGGCGGGTCTGCATCGGCGGTGCCGCCGCGGTGGCCGCCGGCTTGGCGCTGGCGGGGGCCACCGCCTTCGCGTGCGTGACGCCCGCCACCCTCAACCTCTCCAGCGCCGAGGGGCGTCCCGGCGACGTGGTCACGGTGACCGGCAAGTCCTGGCGTCCCGACAGCAACATCACCACGCCGGTCCGCATCCACTGGCACAGCACCCAGGGCCCGCTGCTGGCCCAGGTCGTACCCGACGACATCGGCGAGTTCACCACCACCGTGACCATCCCCGACGGGGCGCCCGGGTTCTACGCCATCACTGGGGTGCTGCGCGACGACTCCGGGGCCGACGCCCCCGGCACCCCGTCGCGGGCGCTGTTCGAGATCCGCAACCCGACCGCCACCCCCGTGACCGAACCCCCCCGCAGCACGTTCACGCCCGTCGCCGAGCCGCAGGCATCTACCTTCCCGCTGGCGTTGGTGATGGGCCTGGGGGCGGTGGGGCTGGTGCTGTTCGCAGGCGGGTTCATCGCCGTGAGCCGGGGCCGCCGCACCGGGGCGGCCACCCCCGCCCCCGTCCGGCGCGACTGACCGGTTCAGGCCAGCAGGCCCCGCACCTGGCCCAGCCGCTCCGGCACGGGCCGGTACCACACCCACCGGCCCCGCTTCTCCCCCTCGATCATGCCCGCGTCGGCCAAAACCCTGAGGTGGTGCGACACCGTGGGCTGAGAGCGCCCCAGCGGCTCGACGAGCTCGCACACGCACACCTCGCCCGACTCTGACGAGACCAGCAGGCTGAGCAGGCGCAGGCGGGCGGGATCGGCGAGAACCGCCAGGTCGCGGGCCAGCGCCTCGGCCCGATCCTCGTCGAGGGGAGCCGACAGCACCTGGGGGCAGCACTCCTCCACGGCGCGCACCGGTATACGGGCCTGAGTCGCCACCGTGTCCTCCAATGCCGGTCCTCCAATCCCGCTCTCGTCCAATACCCGTCGTCCAATATATTGACAGCTATCGATGAGTCGGGCATACTGATCGACGTCAGTCAATATATCGCAGGAGGCCGAGGATGTCCCGTGTGCAGCTCGCTCTGAACGTCGACGACCTGGAGGCGGCGGTCGTGTTCTACACCCGCCTGTTGGCCACCCCGCCGGCCAAGCTGCGCCCCGGCTACGCCAACTTCGCGGTGGCCGACCCCCCGCTCAAGCTGGTCCTCTTCGAGCAGCCCGGCAAGGGAGGCACCATCAACCACCTGGGGGTGGAGGTGGGGTCGGCCGAGGCAGTGGTGGCGGCCCAGGCCCGTCTGGCCGCCGAGGGGTTGGCCACCGCCGCCGAGGAAGGCGTGGCCTGCTGCTACGCCCGCCAGGACAAGGTCTGGGTCGACGGGCCCTCGGGCGAGCCCTGGGAGATCTACACCGTGCTGGAGGACGTGGAGATGCCGGGCGGCACGCTCCGCACCGTCGACCCCGAGACGGGGGCGGCGTGCTGCGCCACTCTCGGCGAGGACGGGTCGGTGGCGGACAAGCCGGCGGCCGCCGCGTCCTGCTGCTGAGTGGGCGCCGACATCGGCCGGCGGGCCCTGGCCGAGGCCATCGGCACCGCCCTGCTCGTGCTGGCGGTGGTGGGCTCCGGCATCGCGGCGGCGCGGCTGTCGCCCGGTGACGCCGGCCTCCAGTTGCTGCAGAACGCGGCGGCCACCGCCGCCGCCCTGGTGGCCATCATCCTGGCGGTGGGGCCGGTGTCAGGCGCCCACCTCAACCCCGTGGTCACCCTGGCGGCGCGCGCCTTCGGCTCGCTGACGACGAGAGAGGCGGTGGCCTACGCCGCCGCCCAGGTGGGGGGAGGAGCGGCGGGGGCGGTTCTCGCCAACGTCATCTTCGGCCTGACCGCCGTCGACGTGTCCAGCCAGGGACGCAGCTCGGCGGCCCTGTGGTCGAGCGAGGTGGTCGCCACCTTCGGCCTGCTGCTGGTCATCTTCGGCGTGGTGCGGTCAGGGCGGACGTCGGCCGCTCCCTTCGCGGTGGGGGCCTACATCGGCGGCGCCTACTTCTTCACCTCGTCCACCAGCTTCGCCAACCCGGCCGTGACGGTGGCCCGCACGCTCTCCGACACCTTCGCCGGCATCGCTCCCGCCTCGGTGCCCGCCTTCGTGCTGGCCCAGGTGGCGGGGGCGGCACTGGCCATCGCCGCCATCCGGGCCCTCTACCCGTCGATGGCCGAGGTCGCACCCGACGTCGTCCTCCCCCACCCCGTGAACCGCTGAGGCCAGGAGGCCACCAATGCCCGACGCCACCGTCCCCCTCGAGCACCGGCCCCTGCTGGCCAGCGCCGCCGCCCGCCTCGCCCGCGAGTTCGACGGCGTGTTCGGCGTCGAGACCATCGAGGCCTTCCTCACGACCAGCTACGACCAGTTCGCGGGACGAGCCACCGTGGCCTCCTTCCTGCCCCTGATGGCCGAGCGCTTCGCCCGCCAGCGCCTCCAGGCGCTGGCCCGGGTGGAGACCGACGGGGCGGGCGGCGTGCCCGTCGTGCTCTTCCTGTGCGTCCACAACGCCGGGCGCTCGCAGATGGCGCTGGGGTGGTTCAACCACCTGGCCGGCGACCGGGCCGTGGCGTGGTCGGGAGGCTCGGAGCCGGGTGACGCGGTCAACCCGGCGGCGATCTCGGCCATGGCCGAGATCGGCATCGACATCTCGCACGAGTTCCCCAAGCCCTGGACGGACGACATCGTGCGGGCCGCCGACGTGGTCGTGACCATGGGCTGCGGCGATGCCTGCCCGCTCTTCCCCGGCAAGCGCTACGAGGACTGGGACCTAACCGACCCCTTCGGCCGGTCGGTGGAGGCCGTGCGCCCCATCCGCGACGAGATCGGCCAGCGGGTCCGCCGCCTCCTCGAGACCCTGGGCGTGGACGTACCAGCCTGACCCCCCCCTCCGTTCTGGTCACCGTTCTCGTCGTCCCCGCGCCCTACGGGTGACCAGAACGATGGGGTCAGCGGGCGTCGCCCGTGCACACCGTGGGCGGGCACGGCCGGGCGGTGGGCAGGGTCAGGGGCGCCACCCGCCCCCGGCCGGCGGCCGGCTCCTCGAACCCCACCGGCGCCTGGCCGCGGAGGGCGGCCGACATGAAGGCCCGCCACACCGGGGCGGCCATCGACCCCCCCGTCAGGCCGGGCACGGGCTGGCGGCGGTCGGGATGGCCGATCCACACGGTGGCGGCCAGGGTCGGCACCGCACCGACGAACCAGGCGTCGGCCGAGTCCTCGGTGGTGCCGGTCTTGCCCAGCACGTCCCAGCCCGGGAGGGCGGCCGCCGCCCCGGTGCCCTCCTCCACCGCGTCGACCAGGATGTCGACCAGGGCGGCGTTGACGGTCGGGTCGAGAACCTTCTCGGCCTTGGGCTCGGCCCGGTAGATCCGGCCGCCGTCGGGCCCCAGCACCTCCTCGATGAGGTACGGGGCGGTGCGGGCGCCGTTGGCCGCGAACGTCGAGTAGGCGGAGGCGAGCTGGAGCGGGGAGACGCCGTGGGTGAGGCCGCCCAGGGCGATCGAGGGGCCCCGGGACTCAGGCGGGCCCAGCGCCGTGGCGGGGTCGATGCCCAGCCGCTCGGTCATGGCCACGATGCGCTCGGTGCCCAGGGCCACACCCAGCTGGGCGAAGGCGGTGTTGACGCTGTCGACCACCGCCTCCCGCAGCCCGATGAGCCCGTAGTCCCAGCCGCCGAAGTTGTCGACGCGCCACGGGTCGAGGCCCCGCTGGTAGTCGATCTCCACCGGGCCGTCTCCCACCAGCGCCTGCCACTCCGGCATCCCCGCCTCCAGGGCCGCCGCCGCCACCAGGGGCTTGAACGTGCTGCCGGGCTGGCGGCCGCCCTGGGTCGCCACGTCGAAGTGCCCACCCGCCGCCGCCCCCGCCGTGCTCAGGGCGGCGACGCGCCCACTGCGGGGGTCGACGGCCACGATGGCCGCCCCCAGGCGCTCGGGGACCCAGCGGGCCGCGCTGCGGGCCGCCGCCTGCAGGGCGGGATCGACCGTGACCTTGACGGTCAGCCCTCCGGTCTGGAGCAGCCGGCGGCGGTCGTCGGGGCTGGCGCCGAAGGCGGGGTTGGCCAGGAACTCGCGCTTGACCGCCTCGACCACCGCCGGCTCGCTGTTCAGCGGCGGCCGCCGTGGGACGACCTCGAGCGGCGCCGCTCGGGCCGCCTCCGCCGCCTCCGGGTCGAGGTGGCCGAGGGCGACCATGGCCGACAGCACCTCGTTGCGGCGGGCGAGGGCGGCGTCGGGCTCGGCGCGGGGGTCGAGGGCGGCGGGAGCGCGGATGAGGCCGGCCAGCAGGGCGGCCTGCTCCACCGACAGCCCGCCCACGTCGGTGGCGAAGAGCTCCTCGGCCGCCGCCCCCACCCCGTAGGCCTGGGCGCCGAAGTAGACCTGGTTCAGGTAGCGCTCGAGCAGCTGCTCCTTGGAGAACCGCTCCTCGAGGGCGACGGCGTACAGCAGCTCCCGGCCCTTCCGGGTGAAGCTGGTTCGGTCGCCGACGTGGTTCATCTTGGCCAGCTGCTGGGTGATGGTCGACGCGCCCTGGGTGACTCCGCCGGCCTGCAGGTTGGCCAGGGCGGCCCGGCCGATGGCCTCGGTGTCGAACCCCCCGTGCTGCCAGAACCGCTGGTCCTCGGCCGCCACCACCGCGTCGCGCAGCACCTGGGGCACCTCGTCCAGGGCCACCGGCCGCCGGTTCACGCCGTCGTGCAGCACCGCCAGGGTGCTGCCGTCGGCGGCGACGACCGTCGAGCGGGCCTCTAGGGGCCGGAAGGCGGGGACCAGGGGCCGGGCCGCCAGCCGCAGGCCCTGGGCGGCCAGCGGCATGCCCACCAGCGCCACCACCGTCACGTGCAGCGCCAGCCGTGAGAACCGGGAGGGCGCGGCCGGGGCGGCTCCCCCGCCCGTGGGGCGGTGATGCGCTTGCGTCCCCGCCGGCGACCGGCGCACCCGCTCGGCCAGCCAGCGGGTACAGGCCATGACCGTCCACAGGCACAGCGAGACGGCGTCGCGGAGGCGCTTGCCCAGCGTGCGTCGCCTGGGCGGAAGCGGCGGGAGGTCGTCGACCTCGACCCGGCGAGGGCCCGCCTCGGTGATGGCCACGGGGGCTGCCTACCCCGCCAGCGGCCCGACCCAACGTGGGGGCGGGCGCGTCAGCGGGTCACGAACGCCCTCGCTTCGGTGACGAGGAGGGTCCGCAGCAGGGGCTGGGGGTCGCAGCCACCGGCGGTGGGAAGGGAGTTGAAGGTCCCCGCCTCCGTGAAGCTGCCCCAGCCCCCGATGCCGGCGTAGAGGCCGGTGCCCCGGTCTATGGTGAACGTCCCCGCCGTCGTGAACCGCCCCACGCAGGTGAGGGGATCGACCGCCAGCGACGTCACCTGGCCCGTGAAGGGAGCCACCACCGTCCCCAGCGGGAAGCGGAAGGTGAGGGTGCCGAAGAACGACCCGTCGGCGTTCAGGGTGCTCTGCTCCTGGGCCAGCCCCACCGCGTTGATCACCCCGGTGGCCACCGCCACCCCGGTGTACCCGCCCGCGAAGGTGATCCTGACGTGCTGGTTGGGCGCGGGGTCGGCCGCTCCCGCGGGCGGCGCGGCGGCGGCGAGGACAAGCGCCAGCGCGGCGGCGAGGGAAGCGACGGCTCGTCTCATCTGTGCCTCCTGGCTCCTACCGGATGGTGAAGGGAGCGGCGTGGACGGCGGGGTCGCCCGCCACCGTGAACCGCAGCTCGTAGCGGCCGGGCCCGTAGCCCGAGGTGCCCACGTTGAACGTGTACGACCCGCCCCCGAAGGTGAAGTGGTCGCCGGGCTGGGAGCGGCCCGGGGACTGGAGCGGCACGGCCCCGCCGGTGGCGGTGTGAACCACGCCCACCGCCGTCACCACCAGGTCGGCCGAGGAGAGGTTGGCTCCCGCCGCGTCGCACACCTGGACCTCCACGGGGACCGTGCTGCCCGCGTTGCGGGGCCGGTCGGGGTCGTAGCGCAGGCAGGCCCGGTACCCGACCGAGTAGCTGACGGTGGCCTGGGACCGGTTGCCGACCCCGTCCGCCGCCTCCACGCTGAACTGCCGGGCGCCGGCGGACCCGGTGTCCACCGCCGCCCCCGTCGCCACCGGGCCGGTGCACGACGCCACGCCCGAGCCCCCGTCCGAGCACTCGTAGGCGGCGCTGACCGGCTCGTTCACCAGGTACCGCGCCGCCGCCGGCGACGAGATGCGGACCTCGGGCCCCTTCCGGTCGACCCGGTGGCCGCCCACCGGGCCGGCCGCCGTGCAGTTGCCCGCCACGTCGCAGACCTGGCGCGACTCGGTGGCGGCGCTGGCCGTCTCCGAGCCCGCCGGCACCGCGGTGGCCAGCGTGAAGGACGCGTCGCCGGGGAGGGCCAGGCCGGACCCACCGTCGCCCGCCGTGCAACCCACGCTCACGTCGGCCCCGTGCCACTGGCCGTCGGCCGCGCCGCAGGCGACCTCCGGCGGGGTCTGGTCGATCCTCACGGCCAGGGGCGCCTGCACCGGCCCCCGGCGGCCGGCCCGGTCGACAGGACGGAACGTCAGCGTGTGCTCGCCGTCGGCCTCCAGCCGCACCGACGACCCGTGGGCCACGCTCTGGACCGGCCCACCGTTGAGCTGGTACTCGATAGCCGCCATGCCCGACCCGCCCGGCGCGTCGGCGCCGGTGAGGGCCACCTCCACCGGGGACCGGTACCAACCGCCGGTCGGGGGGACGGCGGCCGAGGGGGTGGCGGTGGCTTCCACGGGGTCCCGCAGGTCGACCTTGACCTGGTAGGCCGCCTCTGCCCGGGTGCCGTTGGAGGCGGTGGCCACCGCCTCCACCTGGTGGACGCCGTCGCCGGAGAAGCTGAGCCACCACGTGTGGGCCTGGGGGCTGGTCAGCTCCGAGCGGCACGTCACCGGGCCGCTCGTGGCGCCGCCGGCCGGGCAGGCCAGCGGCGAGCCGTTGACCGAGAGGCCCGCCCCCTGCAACGACGTGGGCGCCGCCACCGTCGCCGTCACCCGCACCGGCGCGCACGCCGCCGCCCCCGCCGCGCAGGTGTGCGCCGCCACCGCGCCGGTGAGCCACCCGTCGCTGCCGGCCACCGCCGCGCCGCGGTCCTCCGCCAGCACGGGCGCGGGGGCGGCGCCGGAGGCGGGCGGGAGCAGGTCGGGACGCAGCTTGGACACCAGGCGCCCGGCGATGGCCTGGTAACCCCGGGCGGTGGGATGGAGCGTCCCCGTGGTGAGGGCGCTGGCCGGGGGGAAGCAGTTGGCGAAGAAGTCGATGGGGTTGACGAGGGCGAACAGGGCGTTGCACACCAGGGGCGGGTGCCAGGGGCCCTGCATGGCCACCGACTCGGTGGCGGTGCGGATCCAGTTGTCGGCCGCGCAGTACCCGTGGCCCGAGAACAGGTTGGCGGACCCGTCGGCGATGCCGTCCACCAGCGTCCACCCCTGGGACACCGCCCCGGCGGCCACCGCCCCGTTCATCCCGGCCAGCACGGGCCCGCCGGCCCAGCCCACCTCGCCCCCGTCGGGCCGGTCGCCCCCGTCGATCTGGTAGGGCGGCAGGGGCGGGGGCAGGGATTCGGCGACGGCGACGAGGCCCAGGAACGGCGCCATCCACCCAGGGATGACGTCGTCGAGGATGGCCGGGCAGAGCGCGCCCCCAGGACCGCGGCTGGGGTCCGGGTACTGGGTGATGTAGGTCTTGGCGATGGGCAGCGTGGCCAGCTCCGCCCCCAGGGCGGTGTAGCGGGCGGCCATGGTGGCCACCGACTGCCCGAAGCGGACCGACAGGCGCACCGGGCCCTCGCCTCGCGCCCCGCTGACGAAGTGGTCCTTGCACTCGTAGTAGAGGGTGCACACCAGAGCCACCGGCCCGAAGCCCATGTCGTTGCCGCCGGCGCTGAGCGTCAGGGCGTCTACGTGACGGGGCGCCACCCCGGGGTCGCCGTTGGTCAGGGCGTAGCGGAGCTGCGCCACCTGGGAGGGGAGCATGGCCGCCTCGGAGTAGTCGTCTCGGTTGGGCGGCTCGATGCCGCGGTAGGGCCCGAGCACGCCGGTCCCGTTGGGCTCCAGGCCGGGCGAGGGCCGGTAGGGGTCGAGCTGGGCCTGGTCGTGGAAGTAAGGCGTGCTGATCGTCGCCCCCGAGCAGGCGAAGGACAGGAAGGTCACCGTGCTGTGGGGGTCGGCGGCCTCGATCTGGCGGGCGGCCATCGCCGATGGAGCGTTGGCCGACCGGTGGCAGCGGCGGTCCACCCACCGGGCGGGCGAGACGAGGAAGCCGTTGTGGTCGATGACCTGCGGCACGTCCGGCGCCCCCTCCCCCGACCCGTAGGAGTCGCCCAGGGACACGATGAGGATGTCCCTGATCGCCACGACCTGCTCGTCGAACGTCTTCCCCGCCGGGTAGCCCGGGTAGGGGCTGCCGTCGGTGGTGGTGATGGTGAGGCGGACCTTGACCGGCGCCGACCGACCCGTCTCAGGGTCGAGGTCGAGCTCTCGCGACCACTGGCAGTTGCGGGCCGCCTCGGCCGGGCCGAGGGCGGCGCCCGTGGCGGGATCGTGGAGCGACCAGGCGTAGACGTAGGCGGTGGACGAGCCGGCGTCGGCCTCCGCCTTGGTGGGGCAGCCGTCGAAGAAGGCGGTGCGGGCGGTGGGGCGGACGTAGCCGGGGTCGTAGGTGTAGGCGGGCCCGCTGTGACGGCTGCCGGCCGCCTCGTTCCAGCGGTAGTCCACCAGCCCGTTGCGCATGGGGCCGAAGTTGGCCGGCACCATCCACGCAAAGCCGCTGGCGGGCGGTTCGAAGGGCGCTTCGACGGGCAGTTCCGGGGGCTCCAGGGAGTCCCGGGGCAGCAGCGCGCCGGCCGGACCGGTCCCGACCGTCGCTGCCAGCGCCGCCACCGCGGCGGCGATGGCGGTCGCCGCCCATCTCCCTCGTCTCCGCACCATTCCTCCCTGCGCCGGCCCTCACGGGGCATCGTCGCCCAGGGGGCGGGCCGGCGCCCCAGGGAACCTCCCTAGTCGTGAGGGTCAGCGCAGGCGGGAGGCGAGCTCGCGCCGGGACCGGATCCCGAGCTTGGCGAACACATTGCCCAGGTGGTACTCGACCGTCTTGGTGCTCACCACCAGCTCGGCCGCCACCTCCTTGTTCGTGCGGCCGGCAGCCACCAGCCGGGAGACGGCCACCTCCTGGGGGGTGAGCGCCACACCCTCCACCGGCGAGCCGGGGGCGGGCGCCAGCCCCGTGCCCGCCAGCTCGCGGTCGGCCCGCCGGACGAACGGCCGGGCGCCCAGGCACATGAACGTCTCCCGTGCCCGGCTGAGGTGGGCCAGGGCGGCCCGCCGCTCGCCCGCCCGGCGCAGGAAGGCGCCGTAGGAGTGCTGCACCACCGCCAGCTCGAAGGGGGTGGGCAGGGCCCGGGCGTGTTCGAGGGCGGTCTCGAAGGCGGCCCTGGCGCCCGCCGGGTTCCCCCGCGCCGCCTCCAGGAGGGCCCGGGCCCGGGCGGCGGCGGCCTGGCTGGACCGGCGCCCCCTGGCCTCCGCCAGCTCCTCGTAGGGGCGCAGGACGGTCTCGGCCTCGTCGAGGCGGCCCAGGGCCACCAGGGCCTCGGCGTACAGCTCCCGCCACGGCATGGTCCCCGGCTCGTAGGAGCCGGCCCGGTTGCGGAAGCCCAGCACCGGCTGGACCGCCTCCACGACCGCGCCCGGCACACCCTGCACCCAGGCCAGGTGGGCGGCGGCGCTGGCGGCGTAGCCCCGGTTCGCCTCCTCGCCCTCGGGTAGGGCGGCCGACGCCTCTACCGCCCGCCGGGCGTGGGCCTCGGCCAGCTCGAAGTGCCCCCGCGAGGCGAGGGGGAACACGACCACGGAGTGGGTCCCGCCCAGCAGCCAGGCCTGGTCGGAGTCCTCGGCCAGGGAGGCGGCCTGGTCGCCGTGGGCCACGCTGTCGTCCCACCGGCCCAG
>DATLGZ010000438.1:0-6394 GCA_035540235.1 Acidimicrobiales bacterium
CGCGGTCGACTGTGCGGCGAGCTTTGACAATCTCCAGCGGGTGCGCCGCAGCGCCCTCACCACCAAAGTCGGCCAACTTGGCGACCGGCGTCGGGAGGTCTGCGAGGCCCTGCGGGCGCTGGCTGACTGCTGAACAACAGCCGGGCCGCCGGATGCTCCGGGTTGGAAAGTGCCTGCACTAGCTCCACCGGTAAAGACCCTGGTCAGAGCCCATCTGACCCACTATCCCCGACTGTCGTGGCTCGGGCGAGTGAACAAAGAGTCAGCACGGCCGGCTTGAACTGACGTCGCGCGAACAGGTGTGCCGGAGAAGCCCGACCTGTGCTGCCATGAAGGCAAGCGCGTGTCGCATCTCGTCGAGTGACACTTCCCACGGGCTCATGCCGTGACCCTTGGCCGGCTGGGCGGGCGATCGACGTTGGCCGACAAGGGGTGGAGACCGAACCACTTCGAGAAGGAGCGAACGAGACGTGGTGGGCCTTCGAGCTCCATCGAGCCCTGGCTGAGAGCGGTGCCCACGCCGAGGTCGCCCATCCACACGGCGGCCAGCGTCTTGGCGTCGCTGTGAACGGTGACGTCCACGCCGAACCCGGGGTCGCTGAGGCACAGGTCCGCGTCGGGGAGGACGAGCCAGAAGTGCCGCAGCTTCTCGGGGGCCCGCCGGAACTGGAAGTGGACGACGGTGCGGCCGGCGGGCAGCGACTCCGTCTTGATGGTGCCCCGCATCCACCACATGAGCAGCCCGGTGTCGGGTGCCTCCTCGAAGATGGGGCGCCGCAACCACCGCTCGCCCCAGACGCCCATCTGGACGATCACCGGCCCCAGCTCCTCTCCGGCGGGCGTGAGGTGGTACTCCGTCCCATTGCCGTCCGGGCGCGCTCGGCGCTCCACTATTCCGGCCCGCTCGAGCTGGCGCAGGCGCTTGGTGAGCAGGGACGAGGACATGAGCGGCACTCCCCGCTGGATGTCGTTGAAGCGGCGGCTGCCGACCAGAGCGAGTTCTCTGATCACGAGAGGCGTCCAGCGCTCGCTGAGCACCTCGGCCGCCTGTGCGATCGGGCAGAACTGACCGTAGCCCCGCATACCGGAGCCGAGTCTGTACGAGCTGCCCGCCCCGCGCAACTGCAGTTCTTGCAGTTGAAGGGCCCCGCCCCGGGCGCGACGGTGGGATCAGCGACCCGTCAGGAGGATCCGCGTGAGAGCATCGACCAAGCTGACCGACGGCCCTATCGACTACGACGCCGTGACCAGGACGCAGCAGGCGACGTGGTCCGAGGGCGACTTCCACGAGGTCGCCCGCCAGAACGTCGTGATGGCCGAGGCGATCTGCACCGCGCTCGACCCGCACCCAGGACAGCGGGTGCTCGACGTGGCGTGCGGCAGCGGGACGGCCGCCCTGGTCGCCGCCCGGCGTTACTGCGAGGTCGCCGGGATCGACTACGTCCCCGCCCTGGTCGACAGGGCGCGCCAGCGGGCCCAAATCGAGGGGTACGCGGTTGACTTCCGGGTCGGCGACGCTCAGGAGCTGCCGTTCCCTGACGCGACGTTCGACGCCGTCGTGTCCGTCTACGGGATGCAGTTCGCCCCCGATCAGGCGCAGGCCGCCCGGGAGCTGCTGCGGGTCTGCCGCCCCTGGCGGCGCCATCGGACTGGCAAGCCCCATGCCCCAGGGCTGGAGCGGCGAGCTCTTCGCCATGCACGCCCGGTACGCACCACCTCCGGCCGGCCTCCAGTCCCCGCTTCGTTGGGGCACCGAGGATGGCCTGGCTGAGCTGCTGAACGAAGGCGTTCGTTCGGCCGAGAGCCGTCCCTGCCGGGCCTTCCAGTACTACCGGTCGGTCAGCCACGCCGTCGAGGTGTTCACCACCTACTTCGGCCCGACGCTGCGAGCCCTCGCCCTCCTCGACGAAGGCACGCAGGTGCAGTTCCGCCGCGACCTGGAGTCGGTGTTCGCCCGCCACAACCGAGCGACCGACGGCACCGCCGTCATCGAGAACACCTACCTCCAGACGATCGTGACGCGGGAGCACTGAAACAGGAAGAGTCGCAGAGGCGCCCGCGGGCGATCAGCGCGCGCCGTGGCGGACACGAAACCGGAACGCAACCGACTCCATTCAGGAGGAAACCCCGGGAATCACTATCAGTCCACGGGCCAAGGAGCGCGGCCATGTCCTCCAGAACGCGTCACGCAGCAATCGTCGTAACCGGTGCGTCCAGCGGGATCGGCCGCGCCGCGGCCCTCCGGTTGGCAGCCGAGGGCGCCAACCTCGTCCTCGTGGCCCGCCGGGCCGAGGTGCTCGACGACCTGGTCCGAGAGTGCCGGGATGCCGGGGGGGAGGCCGTGGCCGTCGCCGGCGACGTAACCGACCCCGCCACCGCCGAGCGAGCCGCCGCCACCGCCATCGAGCGCTTCGGCCACCTCGACGTGTGGGTGAACAACGCCGGCGTCCTTCTCTTCTCGCGGTTCGGGGAGGAGCCCATCGAGGACGTCAGGCGACTGCTCGACGTCAACGTCATGGGATACCTGCTCGGCGCCCGGGCGGCGCTGGGCGCCTTCCGGGAGCAGGGACGGGGGACGCTCATCAACGTCGGGTCGGCGCTATCGGAGGTGCCGGCCCCGTACCTGTCGGCCTATGTGATGAGCAAGCACGCCGTCTCCGCCTTGTCCGCCTGCCTGCGCACCGAGCTGCTCGACGCCCCCGGCATCCACGTCTGCGAGGTGCTCCCCGCGGCCGTCGACACGCCGTTCTTCCAGCACGCCGCCAACTACACCGGCCGGGCCGTGAAGGCCCTGCCTCCCGTGGCCGACCCCGACCGGATCGCCGCCGCCATCGTCTCCTGCGCCAAGCGCCCCCGCGACCGGGTCTTCCCCGGGGCTGTCCCCCGATTGGCGGTGGGGCAGCACAGGCTGAGCCGCCGCCTGACCGAGCGGGGCAGCGGGCGGTTCGTCCACCTGGCCCACTTCCGCGACCAGCCGGCCGAGGCCACATCGGGCAACCTGCACCGGCCTCTCGAGCGGGGCCGGTCGATCCGTGGCGGGTGGACAGGTGGCACTTCGGACGTGGCCCGGCGGGTGGCCATCCGCCGCAAGTCACCCGCACAGGGCGATGGGGCCCGGCCGGGGACGCCGGTGCGAGCCGTCCCTCCGACGGTGCCGCTGAAGGCGGCGCCGGCGCCGGTGCGCACCCGGGTCGACGGCCCCGGGGTGCACGCCCGCGAGTGGGGCGACCCCACCGGACCGACGGTGGTGCTGCTCCACGGGCTGGTGGTGTCCAGCACGATGGTGGTGCCAACCGCCGAGCGCCTGGCCGGCTCCTTCCACGTCCTGGCCCCCGACATGCCCGGTTCGGGAGAGACGGAGAGCCCCAAGCGGGCCCCCACCGTGTTCGACATCGCCGACGCCTTGGAGGAGTGGTGGGAGGCCGCCGTCGGCCGACCCGCCATCCTGGCCGGCAACTCCTTCGGCGCCCAGGTGGCCGTCGAGGTGGCCCTGCGCCGGCCCGACCTCGTCGAGGCGCTCGTCCTGGCCGGCCCGATCGTCGACCCCACCGCCACCGCCCTGCCGCAGCAGGTCTACCGGTGGATCAAGGAGCAGAAGACCCAGTCGAAGGAGCTGCGCCAGCTCCTGCGCCGGGAATGGCGGGAGGTTGGCCCCCTGCGGGGGTTGCGGACGTTCCTGCACGCTCGGGCCGACCGCATCGAGGACAAGCTGCCGTACGTGACCGCCCCGACGGTGGTGGTGCGCGGCACCGACGACCCCATCGTCCCCCAGGCCTGGGCGGAGGAAGTCGCCCGCCTCCTCCCCAGCGGCGAGCTGTGGGTCCTGGAGGGCGTTCCCCATGCCATGGCTCACGACGCCCCCGACGCGCTGGCCGCCGTCATCAACGACGTCGCCGCCAATCTCGGCGACGACCACGAGGAGAGACGAGCACTGTGAAGAAGCCCCCCAAGTTCATCGCCAACTTCGATTCGGCCACCGCCATGGTCAAGGCCACGGCCCGCTTCCTGAACGGCAAGGACTTCCCCGCCCTGGGCCTCAGCCCGGTGCTCAAGCCGCCGGCGGCGCGCGCCAACATCCTGCCCAAGCCGCTGCGCAAGCAGCTCTACATCTTCAGCGGTTGGAACGAGTCGATCCCGCCCGACAAGATCGACATGGTCGACGTCGAGGAGCTGTCCGACTGGGTCACCAGCGTCTACCCCGACCGCCGCTCCCAGGCGGTGGCGATCGGCTCCTCCAACGGCGCGGCCGTGCACCTCTACTCCGCGCTGGGGATCCCCTGGCTGCCCCAGACATTCCTCGTGCCGGTGCGCCAGAAGGTCCATCCCGACGAGCCCACGGAAGCCATGGAGATCGGCAAGGAGCCGGGCGCCGAGCTGCTCCGCCGCAACCCCGACGTGCAGCTCCACCACATGCACGACGCCAACCAGGACCGGTTGATGATCCGGGAGATGACCTACTTCCGCATCAAGCGGAAGAAGCTGGGGGCGGCGTACGAGCGCTTCCTCGAGGAGCACCTGCCGCCCGGCGGCACCATACTGGTGACCGAGTGCGAGCAGAGCTGGGGCGTGAGCCGGATCAGCGACCGCCACGTGTTCCAGCACGGCGCCGTCGGCGGCGCCACCGAGGACGAGTTCCACGACGGGAGCGAGCGGGTGGCCGAGTACCTCGAGCGCGAGGACTCCCCCTACCGCAGCTGGCCCGGCCCCGAGCCGACCGAGCGGATGCCCGAGGCGGAGTGGGGCTTCGAAACGGCCCTCCTTGACGACATCATGCGGGTGGCCCGCGAGCGCCGCTACCGGGTCGTGCGCATGCGGTTCCCCGAGCCCCAGGCCCTCAGCCCGCTCGTCGCCGACCTCTACCGCTGGTGGTACGACCGGCGCAACATCAGCTCGAGCCGCCTGCTCCTCGAGTCGTTCATCATCCTCGAGCCGTGGCACACGCTGGCCACCGGCTCGGTGCCCTTCTGGATGGAGTTCAACATGCAGGCCTCGCTGGAGGCGGCCCACCGCTACATCGACCGGGCCGGCCCCTTCGAGGAGATCTTCATGATGCTGTTCAACCACGGCGTCGAGGCGGTCGGTCTCCCGACGCCCGAGGAGTGGGGCGCGGTCATCGCCAGAGCCGCCAAGCGCGGTGAGTGGCTGGGAGGGACGCCGGGCGAGTTCCCCATGGACTACGCCCAGTTCTCGCGCTACCACACCGAGCTCAAGCGGCTCGCGCCCAGGTACCCGCTGCCCGGGTACCTCACCCTGGGGGCCTTCGACGAGTTCCTGGCCAACCAGGGCGACGAGTACGACGTGCGCTTCGAGGAGGAGCGGCCAGGCGCCATCGCCGCGTGAGCGCCAGGGACGAGGCCAGGCCGCTCCCGGCCCTCGGCCTCGCCGCCCTGGCCGCCGCCGTCACCCTGCTGGCGGCGGTCGGGGTTCTGCCCCGCTGGCCGGGGCTCACCCACCTGGTCGCCCTCCCGCCCCTCGACCTGATAACCGACATCCAGGCCCTCCTGGTCTTCTCGACCAGTTGGCCGGTGCTGCTGGCCGGCCTGCTCGTTTCACTGGCCGTGCGCTCGGCCGTGCTGGCCATGCTGCTGGGAGGGCTCACCCGGGCCCGCTTCGCCCTGGCCCTGCGTTTCTACCTGCTCGCCTTGCCCCTCTGCCTGCTGGCGGCCGTCCCTCTCTACGCGGCCAAGGCCGTCCTGTTCTACCTCTTGTTCTGGATCGGCACGGCTCTGGCCCTCGTGGCCCTGTTCGTCCTGGGCGCAGCGCCGTGGTTAGCAGAGGAGGGGCGCCTGCGCGCCGGCTTCTCCCGGGCCGCCCGCGGGGGGTTCCGGGCCGGCACCCTGGGCGCCTACGTCGCCGCCCTGACCGTGCTGGGGTTCCTGGCCGACGTGATGGGCGAGGCCGGCCGCCTCGCCCTGGTCCCCGTGTCGGCCGCCCTCACCTACGGCACGGCCTGGATGCTGCGCTCCGACCCGGGGTTCCGCGTGGCTCGCCGGGCGGTGGCCCTCCTCCCGGCGGCCGGCGCCGTCGCCCTGTTCTGGGTGGTGATGGCGGGGCCGCCGGAAGGCCCACCCGCCGCCGACGGCCAGGGCGCGGGGACGCGGGAGGGGTCGATCATGTTGATGTCGGGCGTCGACTCGTCCTCGGGCAGCGGCGCCATCCTGGAGATCGACCCCGGGTACATGGGTTGGTCGTGCGACCAGGCGGTCTACTTCTCTTACGCCGGCCCCGGCGACGGCCAGCCGCAGGCGGACGCCCACTGCCCGATCGACCACGGCGCCCCCTACGAGGCGCCCGACACCCTCCGGCCCACGAACGAGCTGGTGGGGTTCCTGTCGGCCATGTCCGAGGGGCTCACGCCGCCTGGCGTCATCGCCGGCCACTCCCAGGGTGTGTG
>DATLGZ010000439.1:0-2021 GCA_035540235.1 Acidimicrobiales bacterium
GAGGAAGGCGGTGATGCGGTCGTAGGCGGCGGCGCCGCCACCCCCGTCGTCCCCAGCGAGCCCGACGCCGCCGCCTACGACCGCATCACCGCCTTCCTCACCGCCGCCCCGTGACCGGAAGGCAGCCAGCGGCCCGGCGGCCCGGCGGCCCGGCGGCTCAGCCCCGGATGCCGGCCACCACCAGCACGAGCCCGAAGGCGGCGAAGGCGGCGGCTGAGACCACCCGCACCCGCCGGGCCGAGACGCGGCGGGCCAGCTGCTGGCCGGCCAGGACGGCGAGGGCGGCCGCCGCCACCATGCCCGACGTGGCCCCCGCCCACGTCCCCCACGGCTCCTGCGTCGTGGCCAGGGTGACCGTGGCCAGCATGGTCTTGTCCCCCAGCTCAGAGAGGAGGATGGCGGTGCACACCACCACCACCGCGCCCCGCCGGCCGGCGGCCTTCCCCGGCCGGGCCCCGCCCTCGTGGTGCCGGTCGTCGGAGTCGCCCCGCAGCGTCCACGCCGCGAACCCGAGGAAGGCGAGGCCGGCGGCCAGGCTGATGGCCCGCACGGGCAGGTTGACCGCGACCGCGGCCCCGATGAGCACCGACACGGCGTTGACGGTGGCGGTGGCGATCGTCACCCCGAGGAGCACGGGCAGGGCCGGGTAGCGGGCCGCGAACGTGAGCGCCATGAGCTGGCTCTTGTCGCCCAGCTCGGCGACGAAGATGACAGCGAAGCTGATCAGGAAGGCGTCCACCGGCCCCGGACCCTAGGGTGCGGCAGCCGCCGACCGGCCCCCCGCCCGGCCCGGCCGGTAGGCTCGCTTCCCGGGCTACTGGGTGGGAGGAGGCCGGCGCATGGCGGAGCTCCAGGCCGGCGCGGCGCCGGTCACGGTGGCGGGAGTGCGGCTGTCGAGCGACGACGTCTCCGCCTCCGTCGCCGGCGAGGCCGTTCGCCGGGGCCCCCGCCCGAGCGTCGTGCTCTCCGCCCTCGAGGACGCCGGCCTCCGCCTGGAGCAGGCGGTGTCGCTCGACGCCCGCCGCATCGAGCCCTCGCCCGAGGCGGCGCGGGGCCTGACCCGCTCGGCCGCCGCCGCCGCCATGGGTGGGGCCCCCGGCGCGGTCGTGGTCGACGTGCCCCCGCCCCCGCCCGGGCGGGGCCAGGTCCTGCTCGTCGAGGCGGACGGCGCCGTCTCGTGGAGGCTGCCCGAGGGCGCGACCCGCGACCCGGCCCAACGGGCCCGCAGCGACCGGACCGGCCAGCGGTTCGTCGTTCCCGTTGCCCCCGGGGACGGCCAGGCGCCCGAGGCCCGCGGCCTCATCGGGGCGGCGGCCCGGCGGGTGCTGCGGGTGCTCACCTTCGACCTCCTCGACCGGGTGGGAGGCGAGGTGGGCGACTTCTTCGTGTCGCGGTGGGAGGCCAGGCGCCGCCCGCACCGCCTCCGCTCGTTCGCCCCCGCCGACTACCACGAGCACGGGGTCGCCCCCCTCGACGCCGCCGCCTTCCGCCGCCTGGCCGAGGGGCCCGCCCTCCTCCTGGTCCACGGCACCAACAGCCTCGTCGACTCCGGCTTCGGGACGTTCCCCCGAGCCGCCGTCCAGGCCATGCACGACCGCTACCAGGGACGGGTCTTCGCCTTCGACCACCCCACCCTCTCCGTCGATCCCCTGGCCAACTGCAAGCAGCTGGCCGCCCTGGTGCCCGACGGGGTGAGCCTCGACGTGGACGTGCTGTGCCACTCCCGGGGCGGTCTGGTGGCCCGCACGCTGTGCGAGCTGGGCGAGGCGGCGGGCACGGCGGCCAAGCTCCGGGTGCGCCAGGTGGTGTTCGTGGCCACCCCCAGCCGGGGCACCCCCCTGGCCGACCCCGACCGGCTGGGCAGCCTGCTCGACGGGCTCACCAACCTGCTCGACCTGGTGCCCGACAACCCCGTCTCCGACAGCCTCAACGGGATCCTGACCGTGGTGAAGCAGCTGGCGGTGGGGACGATGAGGTCGTTCTCCTCGAAGCCGAAGAGGGCGTCGATGGCGGTGTCGCGG
>DATLGZ010000440.1:0-2283 GCA_035540235.1 Acidimicrobiales bacterium
GAGCAGGAGCGGGCGGGGGTGGCGGCCGTCTCCGACAAGGGCCGGCGGCACGCCAAGAACGAGGACTCCTACGCGGTGGTGGTGGGGGAGGGGTTCGTGGTGGCGGTGGTGTGCGACGGCGTGTCGACGACGGTCGTGCCCGAGCAGGCGTCGCAGGCGGCGGCCGACGCGGCGGCGGCCGTCCTCGCCGCCGGCGCGCCCTCCCAGGCCGACTTCGACGCCGCCTTCGACGCCGCCCGCAGCGCGGTCCTCGCTGTCGAGTTCCAGCCCCACGCCGACCTGGGCCCGCCCTCGTGCACCTACCTGGCGGCGGTGGTGACCGGCTCGTCGGTCCGCCTCAGCGCCTTCGGCGACTGCCGGGCCTACTGGGTCGCCCCCACCGGGGAGGTGGAGCAGCTGACGGTGGACGACTCGTGGGCGACCCACCAGATCGCGGCGGGCATGGCGCCCGCCCAGGCCTACACCGACAACCGGGCCCACGCCATCACCCGATGGCTCGGGGCCGACGCCGACCCGGAGTGGCGCCCGGCCGCCGTCGAGCTGCCGCCCCGCGGCCCAGGCCGGCTGCTCCTGGTGTCCGACGGCGTCTGGAACTACGCGGCCGAGCCCCACCAGCTGGCCGCGGTGCTGAGGGCGGGGCCGGAGCGGGAGCGCCCTCTGGAGCTCGCCCGCCGCCTCGTCGAGTTCGCCAACGCTCAGGGCGGCGCCGACAACATCACCGCCGTGGTCGTAGATTTGCCGCTCCAGCCCGGCGACGCCGCCCGCCCCCCGGAGGCGCCATGACGTTCTCAGCCACCGCCTACCAGAACGAGTACCTCCCCGCCGGTACGGGCGAGGTCCACGGGATCGTCACCGTGGCCGCCGAGGGCGAGCAGGCCCGGGGAACGGCCGACCACAAGGCGGTCGTCCTCATCGTCGACACCAGCGGGTCCATGGGCAACCCGTCCACCAAGATCCGGGCCGCCCGCCAGGCGGCGGCAGCCGCCATCAACGAGCTCCCCGACGGCACGTGGTTCGCGGTGATCTCCGGCTCCCACGCCGCCATGTGCGCCTACCCCCGGGGCGGGGCCCGGCTGGTGCAGGCCGACGAGCGCACCCGGTCGGAGGCGGCCGAGCAGATGCGCAGGCTCCAGGCCGAGGGGGGGACGGCCATCTCCACCTGGCTGGAGCTGGCCCGCGGCATGTTCGAGGCGCACCCCGAGGCCATCCGCCTCGCCTACCTCCTGACCGACGGGCGCAACGAGAGCGAGCCCCGGCGCGACCTGGAGCGGGCGTTGCAGAGATGCGCGGGGGTCTTCCAGTGCGACGCCCGGGGCGTGGGCTCGGACTGGGACGTGGCCGAGCTGCGGCTCGTCACGTCCAGCCTGCTGGGCGAGGTCGACATCATCGCCGACCCTGACGAGATGGACGACGACTTCCGGGCCTTCCTGGGCCGGGCGCTGGGCAAGGCGGTGGGCGACGTGCGCCTGCGCATCTGGGCGCCCCAGGGCTCGACGGTGCGGTTCGTGCGCCAGGTCGCCCCCAGCATCGAGGACCTCACGGACAAGGTGGAGCCGGTGAACGCCCTGACCGGCGACTACCCGACCGGCGCGTGGGGCGGCGACGAGAGCCGCGACTACCACGTGTGCGTAGACATCCCGCCCGGCAACGTGGGCGACGAGAAGCTGGCGGCCCGGGTCAGCGTGGTCGTAGACGGTTCACCGGCCGCCCAGGCCCTGGTGCGGGCGGTGTGGACCGACGACGACGCCCTGTCCACCCGCATCAACGCCCAGGTCGCCCACTACACGGGCCAGGAGGAGCTGGCCTCCGCCATCCACGAGGGGTTGGAGGCCCGCAAGCGGGGCGACGACGGCGCCGCCACGGTGAAGCTGGGGCGGGCCGTGCAGCTCGCCCACCAGTCCGGCAACGAGGGCACCGTCAGGCTGCTGCAGAAGGTCGTGGACGTCCAGGACCCCGACGCCGGCACCGTCCGGCTCAGGCGAGACGTCCAGGCGCTCGACGAGATGGCCCTCGACACCCGCTCGACCCGCACCGTCCGGGTCGCGGCCAAGCCCCCCACCGCCTGAGCCGGGAGCCGCCATGCCTGTCACCTGTCCCGCCGGCCACACGTCGGCCAGCACCGACTACTGCGACACGTGCGGCGCCGCCATCGAGCCCCTCCCCGCCGGGCCCGAGCTCACGACCGCCGAGCCGCCGTCCGTGCCCGACACGGGCGTGATCTCCCCCTGCCCCAACTGCGGGGCGCCGGCCGGGGCCGACGACGCGTTCTGCGAGGTGTGCGGC
>DATLGZ010000441.1:0-3611 GCA_035540235.1 Acidimicrobiales bacterium
ACCCACACCACCTGGCCGGCCGCCGCCAGCTCGTCGAGGAGGGCGGGCGAGTAGCCGGCGACCCGCACGGCCAGCACGTCGCGCTCGAGCACCGATGCGGGGATGGCGACGCCATGGAGCTGGGCGATGGCTTCCAGCAGCCGGTCCACGCCCCCGGCTTCCCCCCCGATCCCGTGCCAGGCGGGGAGGAAGCGGGCCAGCGCCTTGGCGTCGGTGGGCTCCACCTCCCGCCGCAGGGCGGCGAGGGAGGCCTGCCGCAGCCGGCGCAGCACGTCGGGGTCGCACCACTCCCGGTCCCGGCCTCCGGGCCGGAACTCGCCCCGCAGCAGCAGGCCGGCGTCGGCCCGGCGCGCCAGCACCGCCTCCACCGCGGGCGCGGGCAGCCCGTACCTGGCCGCCGGCTCGGCCGTCACGAAGGGACCGTGCCGGCGGGCCCACCGCCCCAGCAGCGACCCCAGCGGGTCGTCTACCGGCTCGAGGAAGGCGTCGGGCAGGCCGGGCGGGGGCGGCACGCCCAGGGCGTCGCGGTAGCGGCCGGCGTCCTCGGCCGCGATCAGGCGGGCCTCCCCGGCGATGCGCACCTCCACCGCCCGCCGCTCCCGCACCAGGACCTCCGAGAAGTCGGCGGCCGACCGGGCCCGCAGCTCGCCGGCGGTGAGGTCGCCCAGCTGCCGGAGAGCGTCGTGGGCCTCGTCGGCGTTGCGGGCCCACCTGTCCTCGTCGAGCAGCTGGAGGTCGGCCTCCAGGCCGGCCAGGGCCTCGGCCGAGATGAGCTCCCTCAGGTCCTCCGACCCCAGCAGCTCGGCCAGCAGCCCCCGGTCGAGGGTGAGGGCCTGGGCCCGGCGCTCGGCCAGGGGGGCGTCGCCCTCGTAGAGGAAGGACGCCACGTAGGCGAAGGCCAGCGACTGGGCGAACGGCGACGGCCGGGCGGTGTCGACCGACAGCACCCGCACGGTGCGGGACCGCACCGCCCCCATCAGCTCGATGAGGGCGGGCAGGTCGAAGACGTCCCGCAGGCACTCCCGGTAGGTCTCCAGCAGTATCGGGAACTCCCCGTGGCGCGACGCCACCGCCAGCAGGTCGGCGGCCCGCTGGCGCTGCTGCCACAGCGGCGTGCGCTGGCCCGGCCGCCTCCGGGGCAGGAGCAGGGCCCGGGCCGCGTTCTCGCGGAAGCGGCTGGCGAACAGGGCCGAGTCGGCCAGCTGGCCCACGACCAGCTCCTCCACCTCCTCGGGATCGAGCAGGACGGAGTCGACGGGCGGGGCCTCGTCGGCCTCGGGCAGGCGCACGACGAACCCCTCGTCGCTCCACATCGTCTGCACCTCGACGCCCAGCCGGGCCCGCACCTTGGCCTCCACCGCCAGCGCCCACGGGGCGTGGACCCGCCCACCCAGTGGCGACAGCACGCACACCCGCCAGTCGGCCAGCTCGTCGCGGAACCGCTCGACCACCAGCTGGCGGTCGGTGGGCGGCGCCCCCGTGACGGCCCGCTCCTCGGCCAGGTACGAGCGCAGGTTGCGCAGGGCCAGGGGGTCGAGCTCGCACTCGTGGGCCAGCCGCTCGTCGCTCCAGCCGTCGACCTCGTGCAGGAAGGCCCCGATGGCCCGGCCCAGCTCGGCCGGCCGCCCCACCCTGTCGCCGTGCCAGAAGGGCATCTTCCCCGGCTCGCCCGGAGCGGGGGTGACCACCACCCGGTCGCGGGTGATGTCCTGTATGCGCCACGTCGTGGCGCCCAGCACGAACGTCTCCCCGGGACGGCTCTCGTAGACGAACTCCTCGTCGGCCTCGCCCACCCGGTTGCCCTCGGGCGTGAACACGCCGAACAGGCCCCGGTCGGGGATGGTGCCGCCGGAGACGACGGCCAGCATGCGGGCCCCGGCCCGGGGTCGCAGCGTGCCCTCCACCCGGTCCCACACGATGCGGGGGCGCAGCTCGGAGAACTCGTCGGACGGGTAGCGGCCGGCCAGCATGTCGAGCACGCCCTCGAGCACGGGCCGGGTGATCTCGGCGAAGGGCTCGGCGCCCCGCACCACCTCGGCCACCTCGTCGACGGTGAGCTCCTCGACCGCCACCATGGCCACGATCTGCTGGGCCAGCACGTCGATGGGGTTGCGGGGGATGCGGGTCTCCTCGATCAGCCCCGCCTTCATGCGGGAGACCACCACCGCCGCCTCCACCAGGTCGCCCCGGAACTTGGGGAAGATGCGCCCCCGGGACGGCTCGCCCACCCGGTGGCCGGCCCGGCCGATGCGCTGCAGGCCGCTCGCCACCGACGTGGGCGACTCCACCTGCACGACCAGGTCGATGGCCCCCATGTCGATGCCCAGCTCCAGGCTCGACGTGGCCACCAGGGCGGGCAGCTTGCCCGCCTTCAGGGCGTCCTCGATCTCCAGCCGCTGCTCCCGGGCCACCGACCCGTGGTGGGCCCGCACCAGCTCGCTCCCGGCGGCCTCGTTGAGGCGGTTGGCCAGACGCTCGGCCAGCCGCCGGGAGTTGACGAAGATGAGCGTCGACCGGTGGCGGCCGATGAGGTCGAGGAGGACGGGGTGGATGGCGGGCCAGATCGAGTGGCGCACCTCGGGATCGCCCGCCGCCGGGCCCGAGAGCACGTTCCCGTCGTCCAGCGGCCGGCCCAGCTCGGCCATGTCCTCCACCGGCACGATCACCTCGAGGTCGAGCTCCTTGCGCACCCCGGCGTCGACCACCGTGACCGGCCGCCGCTCGCCGGTCGCGGCGTTCGGGCCACGCAGGCCGGCTTCGGCGTTCGGGCCACGCAGGCCGGGCTGATGGCGGCCGCCGAGGAAGCGGGCGATCTCGTCGAGGGGGCGTTGGGTGGCCGACAGGCCGATGCGCTGCGGCGACGGCCGCCCCGCCTGGGCGCACAGCCGCTCCAGCCGCTCCAGTGACAGGGACAGGTGGGCGCCGCGCTTGGTGCCGGCGACCGAGTGGATCTCGTCGACGATCACGTGCTCGACCCCGGCCAGCACGTCGCGAGCCGACGACGTGAGCATGAGGTAGAGCGACTCGGGGGTGGTGATGAGGATGTCGGGCGGGTGGCGGACGAGATCGCGCCGGTCGGCGGCGGGCGTGTCGCCGGTGCGGGTGGCCACCCGGATCGCGGGCGGCGCCAGCCCCCGCCGCTCCGCCTCCACCGCCATTCCCGCCAGCGGCGCCCGCAGGTTGCGCTCCACGTCGTAGGTGAGCGCCTTGAGCGGGGAGACGTAGAGAACCGTTGTCGATCGGCCACCGTTTCGGTGGTCTGCCGACATCAGTTTGTCGAGCGCCCACAAGAAGGCGGCGAGGGTCTTGCCCGAGCCGGTGGGGGCGAGGATCAGGGTGTGCTCGCCCCGGCTGATCGCCTCCCAGCCCTGCTCCTGGGCGGGGGTGGGGGCCTCGAACGTGGCCTGGAACCACGCCCGGGCCAGGGGCGAGAACCGGTCCAGCGCAGCCACGCCGCCAGCGTAGGGCGGGCCTACGACAACAGCGCCCGCACCGCCGCTTCGGGCTCGGGGCCTCCGGGCGGCACCGGCGGGACGGTCGCCGACGGGTCGAACCAGTCCCGCACGTACTCGACCGTCTCCCGCAGCGGCCCGCCGCCCCGGTACTGGAAG